>JARBUQ010000288.1 GCA_029239545.1 Paenibacillus sp. | reverse complement strand
TTTTTCGATTTGAGCTCCATTAGCATAGACGAAAAACAGGCGCTCCATTGGAGCGCCTGTTATCAATAGGGAAGAGCTGCTAGGATGTTTTACTGGCGAAGTTATTGCAGGTACCAATCCCAATAGCAGCTTTCCCGGAGTCCTTGTTGTTATAGAAACACAACCCGTTCAGCATATCGACATTGACTTTGTAGAACTGGCAGTTGTAACAGCTTGACTTTAATTGCGGGGAGATACATTTATAGCTCATAGGACTGAGCCTCCAATTGTGCGGCCATGGTTTCGGATAAGTTCTGGAACATATGGGCTTGACGACTGATGTGAATAGCCATTTCTTTAATAAAAGCGTCTTTCTGAGGGCTGAATAATAACTCTAGATCGGATTGATACAGATGGAGAACCGTTTGAATGGCAATCTCCAAATTTTGTTGGTCGACCCTGACATTTTCCATAGATTACACCTCTCAGCTGAAAAGGAAATATCCTTTATCCTAGAATTATTTCCAGAATAAAGGATAAACGATGAGGTGTATAGGCAAATAGGCTTACTCGTATTTTTGTTTACTAGATTAAAGATCTATGATATTATTAATATTTTTTGATAAACGGACATGTTCGATCAGCATGTTTCGATTGGTGAAGGAGACGGTCGTACTCTTCGAGTGACCGGAAGTTTCCGCATCGAAATATACCTTGCAATTGACGTCGTCAAACTGCTCGATTTTGTTCATATTCACCAGATTAATACGATCCAGCTTTTGAAATCCGAGAGGACCCATGCGCTTGGCCAGCTCGGACAACGTATCCAGCAAATAAAATTTGTCATCAGCGGTATGAAAAACGACGGTGCGCTCTTCCACTTCCATATACAAAACATCCTCGGCATCGAGCAGGATCATATTCAGATCGTGCACAAGATCACGAGTTACAGGAAATTTCATCCGGTTCACTCCAAATAGCTTGGTGGTATTGGGTGATTAGACCCATGTATTGTCGAAAAAGGATGGAAATTAATGAGAATAGTTCCATATGATATTTAAATTAATGTTACTACAATGTAATAATTTTGAAAAGTAAATATTAGCAAAATATATGCGAATTAATAGAGCATTTGTGCTTATTTCTGCAACTTACTATAATAAAAGGAATACAGTTACATACTGATCAAGTTACCCGGGGTGAAAGAGATGGATGAGATGCTTCACGAAGCGGTAACGAAGCACGAACAACTGATTCAATACATTGCTGGCCTTAAGCTCGGTACCAAAATTTCTGTACGTAAAATCGCAAAAGAAATGGAAGTAAGCGAAGGAACGGCATATCGGGCCATTAAGGAAGCGGAGAATCAAGGGTATGTCAGCACTCGTGAACGGATCGGCACAATAAGAGTAGAACGCAAGATGCGTAACAATATAGATAAGCTGACCTATGCCGAGGTTGTTAATATCGTGGATGGACAAGTGCTCGGAGGAGCTCAGGGCTTGGGCAAATCGCTTAATAAGTTCGTTATCGGAGCAATGGAAGTGGAAGCGATGGCGCGTTATATTGATGCTGGCAACCTGCTGATCGTAGGTAACCGCACTCAGGTTCATCGGTATGCGCTGGAGCATGAGGCGGCTGTTCTGATTACTGGCGGATTCGATACCAATGAGGAAATCAAACGGTTGGCTGATGAACTCGAACTGCCCATTATTTCATCCAGCTACGATACATTTACTGTCGCCTCTCTTATTAATCGCGCCATATACGATCGGCTGATCAAGAAGAAGATCACATTAGTTGAAGACATTATCGAAACCTCAGCTCCCACACGGTCGCTCAAGGTCAGCAGTACGGTGGCGGATTGGGAGAAGCTGCTCGAGGAAACAGGCAGCAGCCGCTTCGCCATCGTTGACGAGTGGAACCGGGTAATCGGGATGGTTGCTTCTAAGGATTTCATCGGTGTTGCCAAAGAGCAGACATTGGACAAGGTCATGACACGCAACCCTCTGACCGTGAATCCGCATACGTCCGTTACGTCTGCCGCTCATATGATGGTATGGGAAGGCATTGAACTGCTCCCCGTCGTGGATAACAAAGGGAAGCTCATCGCGGTAATTAACCGTCAGGATGTATTAAAAGCTTTGCAGTACATCCAGAAGCAGCCGCAGATCGGCGAAACCTTTGAAGATTTGATCCTGATGGGCTTCGAGGAGCAAAAGGATGATACAGGACAGCTCGTCTATCGGGGTGTTATTACACCGCAGATGACAAGTCACCTTGGAACTGTATCGGAGGGGGTTCTCACCACTCTGATGACGCAATGCGCTTACCGGGCGCTCAAGACTCAGAAGAAAAGCGATTATGTACTGGAAAACTTCTCGGCTTATTTCCTGAGGCCCTTGCAGCTGGAGAGCCGAATCGAGGTTAAACCGAAAATTATTGAGCTAAGCCGAAAATTCGGCAAAGCCGACGTGGAAATTTATCACAACGGTTCCCTCGTATGCAAAGCTATGCTTGCTGCTCAAGTCATTGATTGATCAGGTGTCCGAATTCATCCGGTTGAAAAATCCATGATTGCGAATACCTGCGAATAGGTTGAACAAGCCTACCAACAGGATGATGGCGCCGATCACTACGCGAACGGTGGAGCCGCTGAAGAGCAGCATCTGAATGAAGGAGATGGCAATCATCATAATCCCCATGCACATATTCATCTTGGCGGCATGGAGACCGCGAAGCTTGTGATCGGTTTGGCTTCTATATTTGAAGCTATTGTAGACTGAGCCGAATAAGGTTAACAGGATTACAGCCATTAGAATACCTTGGGTGATCTGAACGAACATCGAGGCTCGGACTCCTTTATTAGGGAATGGTTATACTTTAGCGATTTTTATGGCGAAAATCAATCGATTCCTTGGAACAGATCATAAAGTACGGAATTACAGGTTAGGGAGGAGAGAACGGGATGAGCGGATTCGTACATTTGCATGTGCACAGCGAGTACAGCTTGCTTGATGGAGCAGCTAGAATTGAAGAACTGGCAGCCGGAGCTGCAAGTAGGGGGATGTCGGCGCTTGCGCTAACTGATCATGGCGTCATGTATGGTGCAATCCCGTTCTATCGCGCGTGTCTGGCCAATGGAATCAAGCCGATTATCGGCTGTGAAGTGTATATGACATCAGGCTCCAGAATGAACAAGGTTTCCCGGCAGGACAATCCGACCTATCATTTGATCCTCTTAGCCAAGAACGAGGTTGGTTATCGCAACCTTATGCGTATTTGCTCGAATGCGCATTTGGAAGGGTTTTATTATAAACCCCGCACAGACATGGAGCAGCTCGCGCTCTATTCAGAGGGGATCATTTGTTTAAGCTCCTGTTTGGGGGGGGAAATCTCTCAGCATCTGCTGCATGATCGCATGGAAGAGGCAAGAGCGGCAGCTGAGCGGTATTACGCGATATTCGGTGAGGACTATTACCTGGAGCTTCAGGATCATGGACTGCTGGAGCAGAAAAAAGTGCTGCTGGCTATGATAGAGCTTAGCAAACAGACCGGGATTCCTCTTGCAGCTACGAATGATGTGCATTATGTGCAATCGGCGGATCATGTAGTACAGGATGTGTTGATCTGTATCGGGACTGGCAAGACGTTAGAGGATTCGGGTCGGATGAAGTTCCAGAGCGATCAATTGTATTTGAAAAGCCCGGAGGAAATGGACAAGCTGTTCCGCCATGTACCGGAAGCGCTCGCTAATACGGTGCTAATTGCTGACAAATGCGATCTGAAGCTTGAATTTGGCCGCTCGATCCTGCCTGAGTATCAGCCGATTCCGGCACAATATAACAACCAGGCCGCTCGATATCTGGAAGCCCTGTGCGTACAAGGACTGGAAGCCAGATATAAGAATCATGAAGAATGGCAGCAAGCGGATTCCGAGTACAGGATTCGTCTGGAGCAGCGGCTGCATTATGAGTTAGGCGTAATCGGGAATATGGGCTTCTCCGATTATTTTCTGATTGTATGGGATTTCATTCGATATGCGCATGAGAACAGGATTGTAACCGGTCCAGGAAGAGGCTCGTCGGCAGGCAGTCTCGTTGCGTACGTGCTGCGTATTACGGATGTCGACCCGATTCGGTATGGACTGCTGTTCGAGCGGTTCCTGAATCCGGAGCGGATATCGATGCCTGATATCGATATTGACTTCAGCGATGAGCGGCGTGATGAAGTTATTGAATATGTTGTCGCCAAATATGGCCATGAGCATGTGGCGCAAATTATTACGTTTGGTACGATGGCAGCCAAGGCAGCGGTTCGCGATGTGGGAAGGGTCATGAACCTGCCCTATGGGGAAGTAGATCGTGCAGCCAAGCTGATCCCGGCGCAGCTGGGAATGACCATTGAAGAGGCACTCAAAGTGAGTGGTGAGCTGAAGGAGCTGTATGAGAAGCAGCGCAGCACCGGTGAGCTGCTCGAGATGGCGATGAAAGTGGAAGGAATGCCGCGTCACGCTTCCACACATGCCGCCGGCGTAGTTATCTCACGAGAGCCGCTAACCGACTATGTGCCGCTTCAGGAAGGCACTGAGAAGGTAGCGCTCACGCAATATTCTATGGAGCATCTTGAAGCGATTGGTCTTTTGAAGATGGATTTCCTGGGGCTTCGTTATTTGTCGATTATTGAACGGACCTTGAAGTGGGTTGAGGAGCGGCATGGCTTACACATAGACTTCAGTCTTATCCCAGATGACGATCCGCTTACCTATGAGATGCTGAGCAGAGGGGATACGACTGGTATATTCCAGCTTGAATCTTCCGGCATGCGCAGAGTACTGAAAGAGCTCAAACCTACCCAATTCGAAGATATCATCTCCGTATTGGCTCTTTACCGACCAGGGCCGATGGAGTTTATCCCTAAATATATACAGAGCAAGCATGGTCTGATGGAAGTTGAATACCCCCATGAATCCCTGAAGTCCATATTGGGGGACACGTATGGAATTATTGTATACCAGGAGCAGATTATGCAGATTGCCTCGCAGATGGCAGGCTTCAGTCTTGGAGAAGCAGATTTGCTGCGCAGGGCAGTCAGTAAGAAGAAGCGCGAAGTGCTCGATGAGCAGCGTGCCAGATTCGTAAGCGGGAGTCAGCAGCAGGGCTTCGGGATCGAGGATGCCAATAAAGTTTATGACATGATTGTGCGATTTGCCGATTATGGCTTCCCAAGAGCACATGCAACGGCATACGGTGTGCTTGCTTTCCAGACCGCGTACTTGAAGGTGCATTATCCGGTCGAATTCATGTCGTCCATGCTTGCCTCCGTAATGGGCAATCATCGCAAGGTCGCGGAGTATGCCGATGAGGCCAGGCGGATGGGCATTCAAGTGCTGCCGCCGGATGTGAACGAGAGCGGAGTTCAATTCACCCCTGTCGGAGCAATAACCAAGGATGATGCCGAACGGGATGGGGAGCGTGGCGAAGGGCCAGCAGATGCGGTTGGTGAAATAGCGGCTGGTCAGTTGGGTACACGAGGTCCGGCTATTCGCTTCGGCTTGGCTGCGATCAAGAATGTTGGAGTTCAGGCCATGGAATCGATTATTAAGGAGAGGAAGGAATCTCCTTATGAGAATTTGCTCGATTTTTGTCGACGCATCGATTTGCGGGCCTGCAATAAACGCGTTCTGGAATCGTTAATCCAAGGCGGAGCGGCAGATTCACTTCCCGGCCATCGATCTCAATTAGTTGCTATTCTGGATGAGACGGTTGAAGCTGCCCTGAAGTGGAAGAAGGAGCGGGAGGATCTGCAGCTGCATTTGTTCGGCTTCACTGAAGAGGTGAACTGGACGATTGAATACCCCGAGGTACGTCCTTATGCGCCGATGCAGCAGTTGGATCTGGAGCGTGAACTGCTTGGCCTCTATATATCGGGACATCCCCTTGATACGTATGAAGAGCTGACTCGCGAGCTTGATCTTGACGCTTTGCATGAGCTGTCTGAATATCCGGATAACCAGGAAGTCTGGACAGCGGGCATGGTAGTTTCCACCAAATCTGTGATGACCCGCAAAGGCAAAACAATGGGTTTCATAGAATTGGAGAATCGGATTGCGCGTGTGGAAGCCGTGCTATTCCCGGAAGCCTGGAGCAAGTACAGTTCGCTGCTTGGCAAGGGGGAAGCCTTGCTCGTCAAGGCCAAGCTGCAGCAGCAGGACGAGGATGTGAAGCTGCTCGTCGATCAGCTGCTGCCGCTAACCGCGCCCGATTTGGCGCGGCAAGTCGGCGGGCTGCGCCGCTCGGCGGCTTCGCGCGAGCGCAGCGCCGGCGCCAGCCCGGGCGGGGCGCAGCGCCCGCCAGGGCGCCCCGCGCCGAGCGCAGCCGCAGGCGCTGCGGCGCCAGCGCCG
>JARBUQ010000287.1 GCA_029239545.1 Paenibacillus sp. | reverse complement strand
GACTGCGACAGAGAACCCTGTTCTTGTGGTTGGTGATCCTAATACGGCACCTAAAGTTACGAATGCAACATATGGCGTCAAAATCCAGACTACAGCCGCAAGTCCAACCAGGACGTTTGAATTCAATGTGGAGCAATCCGGATCGTATATTGTGAAATTGGGCGGTATGACTGCCAAGGATGGAGGGACTGCACAAATAAGCCTGGATGGTACAAGCTATGGGGAATACAGCTTTTACAGTGTGAACGGCTCCTACCCAAGGCCGGATCTGTATGTGCAGCAGCTTCCTTTGTCAGCAGGAATCCATACGCTTACATTAACTTTGAAGAAACCTGGCAACGGCGCAGGTAACGGGACGGGAACGGTGTTATATCCGACCCGACTATCGATTACGAATCAGGCGAATATAAGTAGCAGCAAGACGCGCAGCACATACTTCACGCCAGCCAAAGTCTCGGCAGCAAGGGACAATGTCCAGCAGTATGACTGGGCAGCCAGCTTGAAGGACAGCGTGTTAGCCAAAGCGGATATTTATGCGGCGCTGGGCTATGAAGCCTTGTGGAACATGGTTCCAACCCAATATGTTCCACGCAGCTACAACACGAATCAACTTACCGGCAATTTTAGTCCGATCTCCGGGGATCTCAAGACGTATGGCAATTATCCATGGAAGGGCGATCCTGTCAATGAGCCATGGAAAATCACGGATCCAGCCAGCGGATACAAGTTCCCTACGAATGATTTTCAGGCGTATTATAATAGTGGACTGGACAATCACGGGAATTTCAACCCGACGCTTGCTGATCGAAGCCTGCTGGTGAATACCCTGTATCCAGAGAAAGGCCCTACGTGGGGTGTTGATGACGGTTATGGTTGGGTAGACCCAGACACGAACAAGAGATATACCTTCATTGCCTACTACGCGCATTGGTTCGGGTGGTATGGCGGCACCGGGAAAATGAATGATGCTATTACCGTATTAACGAATGCATACATCTATACGGGTGACATCAAGTATGCCCGCGCCGGAGCCGTTCTGCTTGACAGGTTCGCGGATGTGTACCCGTCGATGGATATCGGTCAATTCAGTAATGCCATATACGTCAACTCTCATGGCGGCACAGGTGATGGAAAGGTCGTTGGTTCGATCTGGGAAACCTCCTTCATCAAATCGTTCATAAGTGCCTACGATGCTTTCTTCTCTGTGTTCGAGGATACAGAAGTGGTTGCATTCCTAAGCTCCAAGGGCACGCAATACGATCTTCCCTTGAAAAATAATGCAACTGAAATTCGCCGAAACATTGAGGATGGGGTTTTGCGGCAAGTAACGCCAGGCGTGTACTGGGACCAGCTTCGCGGCAATAATGGCTTCCACCAAAGCGCGATCGCTATGGCAGCCGTTGTCCACGACACGATGCCGGAGACGAAGCAATGGTTGGATTTCACCTTCCAGCCTGGTTCATTCATTAATCAGATTCCTCGTCGCGTAACTGGAGGGAACGTACTCTTCAGCATGGTGAATGATGTGGACCGTGATGGCAATGGCAATGAGGCCGGTCCTGGCTATAATCGGCTCTGGCTAAATAACTATTTGGTCGTTGCAGACGTTCTGGATGGTTATGATAAATACCCAGATGCTGATCTGTACAATAATGTGAAATTCCGCAAAATGTTTCAGGCTATGTATCCGCTGCTTATGCTGGGCAAATATACTCCATCCATAGGCGATAGCGGAACGACCGGGCAGCCGGGAATATTGGTCAATCAAGCTCAATCCATTAAAGCGTTCGAGAAATTCGGAGATCCTGTCTACGCGCAGCTAGCCTATTTATTGAATGGGAATAAGACAGAAGGCATTCATTCTGATGTATTCACAGCGAATCCGAATCAAGTGGCGGCCAATATGGAATCGGTCATTGCCTCTCAAGGGCCAATTGATCTGGATAGCGTGAATATGACTGGATACGGATTCGCCGGGCTTCGAGACGGCGAGGTGACGGATGAAGCAGACACCAGAAGAGCGGCCTGGTTGTACTATGGGCGCACGAGCGGTCATGGTCATCGGGATATGCTTAATCTCGGATTGTATGGTTTCGGGTTGGATCTGGCACCGGACTTAGGCTATCCGGAGCAGGCCAATGCTACTGACGTGAACCGGTTCGAATGGGTCAGCAACACGATCAGCCACAACACCGTCACCGTCAACAAACAGAAGCAGCTGCCTATCTGGGATGGCACACCCAAGCACTACGACGCCAGCTCCATGGTTCAGCTTATCGACGTGGATGCGCCAAGCGCCTATGCCGCGACGGAGCTCTACAATCGGACTTCTGCCATGGTGCGGGCAGATGAGGTTAACTCGTATGTAGTGGATTTCTTCCGTGTTCAAGGAGGGAATGAGCATCATCTCAGCTTCCATGCAGCGGAAGGAGCGGTTACAGCTGAAGGACTTACTCTGACACCGCAGCCAACCGGAACCTATGCGGGACCAGATGTCGAATTCGGTATAAGACCGGCCAATGATAGCGTTACCGGCGGCGGGTATACAGGACCTGGCTTTCATTGGTTGAAAAACGTTGAGCGTGACAGTGAGCCGTCCTCACAATTCAGCCTTAATTGGGACGTAGTGGATACATGGAATGTACTTCCTGAGCCGGAGGATATCCATGTGAAGCTAACGATGCTCGGTGAAGTGGATGATGTCGCCATCGCCGATGGAGTGCCTCCGCAGAATAAACCGGGCAATCCGGAGAGCGTGAAATATATGATCGCTCATCGCAGCGGTGAGAATCTGAAGAGTACGTTTACTTCTATAGTGGAGCCTTACAAAGGCAGCGAATTCATCAGCAGCATCTCTGAGGCTGTTGTGACCGCGGAAGGAAACGGTACAGTGGATACAGATCGTGTACGTGCGGTAAAGGTCGAGCTGGTAAACGGACGGACCGATTATATCATCAGTTCATTGAATACGGACATTCCGTATATAATTGACGGTACGATTCGTTTCCAGGGGGCTTTCGGAATTTATTCCGAGAAAGACGAGCAGCCGGTATTTACTTATGTGAATGATGGCGAATATATTGGCAAACTTGGTACTGCAATAGCTAGCGAAGGGGTCGGACGCTTGCAAGGAACGGTATCTGACTTCACGAAGGAGCTGTCCCTCGACAACCAGCTGACGGTTAACCTTGATTTGCAAGGAGTTCCTGCTAATAGTCTGGTTGGAAAGATGATTTATGTTCAGAACGACGGGAAGCGCAACGCAGCCTATGAAATCCAAGGAGTTCAGGAGGCAGGTCCAGGCAGCTATCAATTGGATCTTGGCGACATTACACTAATACGTGCATATGCCAGTCCGACTGACCTGTCCCAAGGTTTCGTCTACGATGTCGCTGAGGGTGCGTCCTTCACGATTCCGCTTGTCAGACAGCAGCAATGGCTGTCAGAGATCAGGATTATAGCTTCCACAACAGAGCTCAGTAAAAATGAGACGGTTGATCTGGAAGTACAAGGCTACTATCCGGACGGGACATTAGTGGATTTGTCAGGCTACAATTTCAAGTTCAAGAGCAGCCACTCCAACATCGCTAATGTGAACGGGCAGGGAAGATTGAAGGCGCATAATAAAGGCACGGCCATTATTACCACAGAGGTTGAAGTTGGCGGCATTAAACGTGAGGGCAGTTTGAGTGTAATTGTTAAATAGTGAGGTGGTTGATTTGTTCATCTTCTGTGGCTTTTGAGACAAGAGAGAGCTAGGATGAACAGCTAAAACAAGCGGCTATCCGGATTTTGGAGAAGCCGCTTGTTTTTATTTGTGAAAAAGAGGGGTTTATGGTTGACAACAGATGCATGTAAAAGCTATCATTAAATGTAGTTGAAAACATGATAATGATTCTCATTATCGAGATGGTAAAAATTACTTTTTTTTCATATAGAATAGCCTACAACCTCCTCCGGAAACCGAGTATGAAAGGATCGATTGCTATGAATCGCTTATACACCCAACAGTTAGATATCGCTTACGACCAGAGGCTTATTGTTCAGAATCTCAGTCTGTCCGTACCAACAGGCAAGATAACCGCATTAGTTGGCGCCAATGGCTCAGGTAAGTCCACGATTCTCAAGGCTATGGCCCGTATAATGAAACCTAAGAAGGGTAACGTATATTTGGACGGCAAGTCAATCCATCAGCAAACGACGAAGGAAGTAGCCAAGCAGCTTGCCATTCTGCCACAGAATCCGGTTGCTCCAGAGGGACTGACTGTAAGTGAACTGGTCTCCTATGGTCGATTCCCGCATCAGAAGGGTTTCGGTTCTTTGAGCAAAGAAGATAAAGAAACCGTGCAATGGGCGATTGAAGTTACCGGTATGGAGCAATTCGCAGACCGTCCGGTTGACCAGCTTTCCGGTGGCCAAAGGCAGCGTGCCTGGATTGCCATGGCGCTTGCACAGCAGACGGATATTTTGTTCCTCGATGAGCCGACCACTTTCCTGGATATGGCACATCAATTGGAAGTGCTGAAGCTTCTGCAGAAGCTTAATCAAGAAGAAGGACGGACCATAGTAATGGTTGTCCACGATCTGAATCACGCTACCCGCTATGCGCAGCATGTAGTGGCCATTGTTCGCGGCGAGATAGTAAGTGAAGGCTCACCGGTGGAGGTCGTTACGAAGGATGTACTGCGCACCGTATTCAACATTGAAGCCGACATTCTTCATGATCCGCGCTCAGGAGTTCCGCTATGTCTTCCGTTCGAGCTAAGCCGCGAGGGAGAGCAAGAGAGCAAAAAGCCTGCAGCGGATGAGAGAATTCCTGCAGCAGTAGGAGTATAATTGCAGTTGAACTTATAAAGCTTTCTGTCACAGTTGGGATGTATTATTCACTGGGATGGGAGGCTTTTTTGGTTAATGAACAATATGCTCGGTTGCGGACAGGATGAGGGGGTTAGTGGAATCATTTGGAGGAGAGGAGATCCGCTATGGGAATAACGGAACCAGTGTCCGCGTATGCCGCTGGTTGACCCGCAAAAGCCAAAAGACGCGGCAATGCCTCCTTGGTAGGTCAGTGCTTTTGATTCATCCACTTACTACATGGGTAATTACGAATGAAATACGTTTATCGGGATAAACTATGCAAGGAATTTCAGTATTGCATTCATTTCCAACGAGGAGGACTCAGAATGGGTAATGTTAAATTATCAATCGTATATTATAGTTCGACCGGTACGAATTACAAGCTATCCCTAGCGGCTGCAGAGGCAGCTAAGGAAGCGGGAGCAGAGGTTCGTCTGGTCCGCGTCAATGAGCTAGCTCCAGAATCGGCTATTGCGGGCAATCCGGCATGGAAAGCACATGTGGAAGCGACTAAAGACATCCCGGTAGCAACGCTTGATGATCTGGAATGGGCGGATGCGCTTATATTCAGCACTCCGACTCGTTTTGGCAATATGACCTCGCAGATGAAACAATTTCTCGATATGACAGGCGGGTTGTGGTTCCAGGGGAAGCTGGCTAATAAAGTCGTTTCGGCTATGACTTCAGCCAGCAATGCTCATGGCGGACAAGAAGCCACGATACTCTCCTTGTACACAACCATGTATCATTGGGGAGCGATTGTGGTTGCGCCGGGATATACGGATCCGATTATTTTTCAGAGCGGCGGTAATCCATATGGGACTAGCGCTACGGCCAAGGACAGCGGAGAAATCGATGAACCTGTACTGGCGGCAGCGAAGCATCAGGCCAAGCGAGTCGTTACGATTGCGGAACAATTGAAAAGAGGACAGGCGTAGGCCTGACCTGCTTGAAGCATAGCGGAACCAAAGCAAAAGGCCCTTGTTGTACATAAAAATGTACCCTATAGAGTAGACACTAAAAAAGTCTGCTGGTAGGGTACATTTTTGTGTAAAGCAATTTTATCCAAACATGAAGCAAAAATATACAAATACAAATTTAGCTCAATCCTATAAAGTAAATAAAAGCTAGTCGGGGTTTCCGGCATGTTCAAGATCTTGGTTTGAAACAGAACTGCTGCTGGGTATGAAAATAAGGAGGGTTACATATGAGCCAATTAGCTTTATATGGCGGAGAGCCAGTAATCGGTGAGAGCAACGCACTGCCGGATTTGTTTCCGAGAGTGATCGCTCCGAAAGCTTACGATTATATAAAAGAGGTACTTGATTCCGGGTTTCTTCCCATTCGAGGAATGGCTTCTCGGTTTGAACAAAAATTTGCAGCTGTTCATGGAACGTCACATGCTTTGAGTGCGAGCAATTGCACAGCAGCCATCCATATTGCGCTTGCCGCGTTAGAGGTTGGTACAGGTGACGAGGTCGTCGTAACTTCAGTTAGCGACTATGGCTCTCTTGCAGGTATTCTCGCTCAACAAGCGCTGCCGGT
>JARBUQ010000286.1 GCA_029239545.1 Paenibacillus sp. | reverse complement strand
CAACAACCGTTCCACTATGAATGAACCGCCGAACAGTTGATACATCCAGACATAAGTGATGAAATAGATGACAATCGTCAGTCCGCCCAAAAGAAGCAGCGTGTTCGTCACGAGCCCCCAATGTAGGGTCCCCCTCTGAATGTGGTCGATCATATCACCTACAATTTTCGGAGGAATCACCTCGATCAATCCCGCTACGAAAAGCAAAGGAATCGCTATCGCGTACCTCTTCCACTCCAATCGGAAAAACCAACCTAATTTTCCTAACACTGAAAACATAAATTTTCCTCTCCCCTCTTTTTCGCATCACACACAGTTATCTGAATATGTTGCGAAACTATCTGCACCAAAAAAAGCACTCCGCCTCTATAAGCAGTGTGCTTCGTTTCCAATTATGGAAAATAAAAAACGCACACCACGATTGCATCGTGACCTGTGCGCTGGTCTGTCTTACGTACGCGAGACGTCGGCCCGAAACCCAAAAACGTCAACGCATCCGAACACGGAGGCGGAAGGTCACACTATTGTCGCTATCCAAATGAACACCGCTAACAAAAGAACGCTGATCGTTCATAAAAGCAGTCATAATGCCAACCCCTCCCTCAAGTTTTTTGATCCAAATCTATTCGGCTTTACATATCCTCTAGCTATTATACATCCAAAGCGGGCTGCAGGTTAGATAAAATTCAATTAAAAGCATTTTGTATTTCTTCGTTCCTCAGGAAATTCATTACCAATGATCTAAAGATGAGCGTTTACAGTTAGTAAGGCATAAAAAAAAGCCTCCTTGGACAAGAAACATCCTGTGGAGGCTATCTTTATTTAGATCAAAGACATTTTATCGCGGCGGCTGCCGCCTGGTGACTTGCGTTTGTCAATGATGCGGTTAATCGCGTCGATATACGCTTTGGCGCTCGCTTCAAGAATATCAGTACTGATGCCGCGGCCTTGGACGCTAATATCGCCCTGCTTCATCACAACATGCACCTCACCTAGAGCATCCTTGCCTTGCGTAACCGATTTGATCGAGTAGTCATCAAGCTCGACTTCTTCTTGTGTAGCCTTGTCAATCGCCTTGTAGATCGCATCTACAGAGCCGTTGCCAAGCGCTGCTTCTTCAACCGTTGTGCCTTCAGCCGTGCGGATCCGTATCGTCGCTGTTGGTGTCGATTGATTGCCATAGGACACTTGAATCGTCTCCAGCGCGAACACTTCCGGAGTCTGAACGAGCTTCTCTTCGATGAGCGCACGGATGTCCTCACCCGTAACGTTCTTCTTCCGATCTGCGAGATCCTTGAACTTGGCGAATGCTTCATTCAACTGCTCATCGGACAGCTCGTAGCCCAGATCAACGAGTCTTTCACGGAATGCATGGCGTCCGGAGTGTTTGCCCAGTACGAGCTTGCTCTCCTTGAGACCGATCGTCTCAGGGGACATAATCTCGTACGTCGTCTTCTCCTTCAGCATGCCATCCTGATGAATGCCTGACTCGTGCGCGAATGCATTAGCGCCGACAATCGCTTTGTTGCCCGGCACCGGCATTCCGGTTAGCTTGCTAACCAGTCGGCTTGTACGGGCAATCTCGTTCAACACAAGCGATGTCTTCGCTTGGAAGAACTCCTGGCGCGTCTCAAGCGCCATGGCGACTTCCTCGAGCGACGTGTTACCGGCCCGCTCGCCAATCCCGTTGATGGTGCCTTCGATCTGATCGGCACCATTCATGATGGCAGCGAGCGCGTTCGCCGTCGCCATCCCAAGATCATCGTGGCAATGTGCGCTCAGTTGAATCTTCTCGATCCCGCGTACATTGTCCTTCAGCGTCTTGAAGATATGGCCGTATTCGCCCGGCGTCATATACCCGACGGTATCGGGAATATTCACTACGGTTGCGCCTGCACGAATCGCCATCTCGGTTACTTCGCAGAGGAAGTCCAACTCAGTACGGGCAGCATCCTCAGGAGAGAATTCTACCTTGCTGAAATACTTCTTGGCATATCGAATCGCCGCTTCGGCCGTCTCCAGCACCTGATGCTTCTCCATCCGCAGCTTATGTTTGCGATGAATTGGAGAGGTAGCGAGGAATAGGTGCAAGCAAGGATCCTGCGCTTCTCTCAACGCTTCCCTTACCGCATCGATATCCTGCTCGCGGGAGCGAGAAAGGCCAATGACACTGGCATTCTTCACCGCACGTGCTACCGCAGCTACAGCCGCCAGATCGCCTGGCGAAGCAGCAGGGAAGCCCGCTTCCATCCGGTCAACCGCCAATTTCTCCAGTTGGAGGGCGATCTCCACCTTCTCTTGCGTATTCAGGTTGACTCCAGGGGATTGCTCGCCGTCGCGCAGCGTCGTGTCGAAGATATATATCTTCCTCATATCCACACCCTCCTTTTCTTTTCTTTTAGTTTTCCTCTTTTGGTGAAGTATTGGTTAAAAGCTGCCAAAATCAGTGCAATCCGTCGTTAAGGAATTAGGGTACGTGCAAAAGAAGTGACTTTTGTGGGTCAGTTTCATCCGCCCGAAGGCCAATACAATAAGAGAAACTGGCCCACAACGGAACTCGTTGCACGTACCCAATGGATTAACGATTTAGGATTTCACTGATTTTGTTGTTTTTGAACTAATACTCTCGCCAATTACTTCTTGATCCAGTGCATCATATCGCGCAGTTGACGTCCTACCACTTCAAGCTGGTGCTCGGATTCGTTGCGGCGAGTAGCCGTCAGGAACGCGCGGTTCGATTGGTTCTCCAAGATGAAGTCGCGAGCGAATTTACCTTGTTGAATATCTGAAAGAACTTTTTTCATTTCTTTCTTGGTTTCGTCAGTCACGATGCGAGGTCCGGTAACATAGTCGCCATACTCAGCCGTGTTGCTGATCGAATGTCTCATTGTAGCCAATCCACCCTCATACATCAGGTCGACGATCAGCTTCAGCTCATGCAAACATTCGAAATAAGCGATTTCTGGCTGGTAACCAGCTTCAACTAATGTTTCGAAGCCTGCTTTAACCAATGCAGAAGTACCTCCGCAAAGTACAGCTTGCTCACCGAACAAGTCGGTTTCGGTTTCTTCCTTGAACGTAGTTTCGATAACTCCTGCGCGAGTACAACCGATTCCTTTGGCATAAGCCAAACCAAGCGCATGGGCTTGACCGGAAGCATCCTGCTCAACTGCAATCAGTCCTGGTACGCCGAAGCCTTCTACGTATACACGGCGAACAAGGTGGCCTGGAGATTTAGGAGCAACCATCAGAACGTCCATATCTTTGTTCGGCACGATTTGGCCGAAGTGAATGTTGAACCCGTGAGAGAATACAAGCGCTGCGCCTTTTTTGAGGTTAGGCTTGATTTCTTCGTTGTATACTTTTGCTTGAGTTTCATCAGGCATCAAAATTTGAATCACATCAGCCAAACGAGCAGCTTCAGATACTGCATAAACATCAAAACCATCGTTCTTGGCTTGCTCCCATGAACGACCTTCACGAAGACCGATAATAACTTTAACCCCGCTGTCGCGCAAGTTTTGGGCTTGAGCGTGGCCTTGACTTCCGTAGCCGATTACAGCAACGGTTTTACCGGAAAGAATGGATAAATCAGCGTCTTTTTCATAATACATTGTTACTGCCATGAGATTAATTGCCTCCTTTAATTTAAACCCTATGAGTGGGCGTCCCGTTCAAGAATGGAGTTGAGTGGGTTAGAGGTTAAGGGTTTCTTAAACCGGACCCCCACTCATAGGATTGTGTATTAGAATTAGTTAGTTAGGAACTAGGCCAGACCGCGAATCATTGCTGTAATGCCTGTGCGAGAGAACTCGCGTATGCCGTACGGCTTCAGCAGCTCGGCCATGGCATCAATTTTGTCGGTATCCCCGACCACTTGAACAATCAGGGAAGCTGGCCCGATATCCACAACAGACGCGCGGAACGTTTCGACAATCCCCAGAATTTCCGGTCTTGCACTCGGTTCAGCCAGTACCTTTATCAGAGCTACCTCACGAGCTACCATTGGATTTGAGCTAAGATCAGCCACCTTGATAACATCAATCAGCTTATACAACTGCTTGATGACCTGATCAAGCGTATCGTCACCGCCTGTTGTAACAATGATCATGCGGGAGAGCCCTGGCTCCTCGGATTCCCCCACTGTGATGCTGTCAATATTAAAGCCGCGGCGACCGAACAAGCCGGATACCCGTTGCAGCACACCGGGCTGGTTGTTCACTAGTACGGAAATGGTATGTTTTCTAGCACTCATTCCGAATCCCCCATTATCATTTCGCTTATAGACGACCCTGCCGTAACCATCGGGAATACATTCTCTTCCTTACGCACGACGAAGTCGATGACGACGGGACCAGGTGTATTCAGAGCTTCCTGCCAGGCAAGACGCGCTTCTTCCTTATTCGTGGCACGCAGACCCTTCACTCCGTAGGCTTCTGCCAGCTTGACGAAATCCGGACTGCCCGCAAGGTCGATATGACTATAACGATTGTTATAAATAATCTCCTGCCATTGGCGAACCATGCCAAGCACCTGATTATTGATGATAACAACCTTTACGGGAATATTGTTAATGGCACAAATGGCAAGCTCCTGTGCACACATCTGCATTCCGCCATCTCCGTTAATAGACACAACCAGTTTGTCGGGGTTGCCCATCTGCGCTCCGATTGCTGAAGGAAATCCGAAACCCATTGTGCCCAGACCGCCGGAAGTAACCATTGAACGAGGATTCTTGAATTTATAGTACTGAGCGGTCCACATCTGATGCTGACCTACGTCAGTCGTAACAATGGCTTCACCGTTCGTCGTCTCATTAATCATCTCTATCACGTATTGAGGCTTAAGCTCTTCCTCGGAATCCTTATACTTCAATGGGTAGGCAGCCTTCATCTCAATAATCTTGGCCACCCAATCTTTCGACTGAGCAGACTTCACTTTGACATTGGCTGCTTTCAATACTACTTTAACATCACCGACGACCGGATAGTCAACCTTTACATTTTTACCAATTTCCGCAGGATCGACATCAATGTGAGCGACGAACTTAACCTTGGGAGCAAATCCGCCCAAATTCATCGTTACGCGATCATCGAACCTGGAACCAATCGATATGATCAAGTCAGCGTTCTGAAGGGCATGATTGGCTGTATACGTGCCATGCATACCTGGCATACCCAACCATAATTCATGAGCACTTGGGAACCCGCCCAAGCCAAGCAGCGTTGTCGTAATTGGAATTTGTGTCTTGTTCACGAATTCGATCAGTTCCTCGGAAGCATTCGCGTACACGACTCCGCCGCCTGCCAGAATGACTGGCTGCTCTGCTTGTTCAATCGCCTGAAGCAAAGCATCGACTTGGCTCATATCCACTTGCAGAGAAGGCTTATAACCGCGAATGTCGACTTTCTCCGGATAGTGGAATGCTGTCTTCAGCGCCGATACATCCTTCGGAATATCGATCAATACAGGACCTTTACGTCCCGTATTCGCAATGTGGAACGCTTCGTGAATAATGCGCGGCAAATCCTCAACCTTACGCACCAGATAACTATGCTTAGTGATCGGCATTGTAATGCCTGTTATGTCAGCTTCCTGGAACGCGTCGGTCCCAATGAAATTAGTTGCTACATTACCTGTTATGACAACGAGCGGTACCGAATCCATATAGGCAGTCGCTATCCCTGTCACCAAATTCGTTGCTCCCGGGCCTGATGTTGCGATACAGACGCCGACCTTGCCAGTCGACCTCGCATAACCATCTGCTGCATGAATGGCGCCTTGCTCGTGACGAGTCAATAAATGCTTGAAATCCTCGTTGCCATGCATAGCATCATAAATATAGAGAACTGCGCCGCCGGGATAACCAAATACGCAATCAACACCTTCTAATAACAACGATCGAAGCAAAATCTCTGAACCCGTAATTACATCCGGTTGTAGCAGTTTCTTGCGTTGGTCATCCTTGGACACTGCCGTTTCAATTTCAATATGAGCACTCATAGTAATCCTCCTCTCAGTCTGTATCCCCGTTCCAGAAAACCAAGCGCTTGGCATTCCTTCCCGAAGGCTCATTACATACTTGCAACAAGCTGATATACAGCAAAAAACCCCTCTCATCCCTGCGCAATAAATACGCAAAACGGGACGAAAGGGGTTAACTCTTCCGCGGTACCACCCAAGTTTGCCGTTCACCTCACGATGTACGGCCTTAGCAAGTTGTCTTCTCAGAGCAAAGCTCTGTCCGAGACTTGCGGCACAATAACGAGTGCCAATCCGATTCTCCCTACTGATCCAGATCCATGATCCGATCTGTTGTTCAGGAAAACAGCTCCGAGGTGAGCTCGTTAATAAAGGATTACGGCGTAGGTTCCAGCAATTCCTATCGCTCTCTGTACATAAGGGCCTT
>JARBUQ010000006.1 GCA_029239545.1 Paenibacillus sp. | reverse complement strand
AATCATGACCACTCCTATCATTTGTATGTACAGAGTGAGCGAATAACTTGGCAGCACGCAGCACCTCTTCTTGCTCCATGTTCGACTCGGCCACCTCAGAACTCCTCTCGTTCAAACCTGCCGACCCCTTAACGGACCCAACCCTATTCCTTCAAGGCAACAAAAAAAGCCCGCTCGGTCTTCTCATCGGACGGCTGAAGCTTAAAGTCGGCATAACAAAACACACTCTTGAATCCGCATTCTAATAATTGCTTCTCGATCCAGCTCAGTTCGTAGGCTCTCTGCACATGGAGCTCATCAATCCGACGGTAAGAACCAGATCGTTCATCCTTTACGAAAATAGTCAGATCATGCTCGATTTCATAACGCTCTTCATCCAGTTCACAAGTCCAGATGTAACTTACTTCTTCTTCCTTCAGCAGAAAGGGCTGTGTCTCGGCATAGGAAATCAGCTGACTGATGGTATGTACATCGAATAGAAAAGTACCTCCCGCTCGCAAGCCTTTGAACGTTTGGTGGAAGGCTTGAATAAGAAGCTCGGGCTCTGTTAAATAGTTCATGCAGTCACAGAAGGATATAACCGAATCAACAGGCTCGTGCAGTTCCCATTCACTAATATCCTGCTGCACCCAATTCAAAGCTCCGCCTGCGGCTAAGGAAGATCGCAGACGATGCCGCTCTTCCTTATCGCGAGCAACGGCAAGCATGTCTGCAGAAAGATCGATCCCGGTTACCTTAAGTCCAGCCTGGGCCAAGGGAATGGCAATATTGCCGGTTCCGCAGCCCAGGTCAACTACTGTTGTCGGCTTGCCATGCTCTTCCCAGCACATTTTAGCGAATCTTATCCACTGCGGATAAGGCATGTCATCCATTAATCGGTCGTAAGTATAGGCAAATTCCTCATAGGCCAATGTCAATCACCTTCTATTCCGCTTCCTCAGTCGCGATCTCGCTCTTCTCAACTGGCTTGAGCTTGGTCCAACTGCCCTGCTGCTCTACGCGGCCTTCCTTCATCAGCTTGCCAAGGGCTCGCTTGAATGCACCTTTACTAATTCCGAATTTCTCGCTGATAATATCAGCCGGAGTTTCGTCGGAATAAGGCATTGAACCATTAGGCCGCTCGGTCAAATACGCCAGGATGCGATCAGCATCCTCTATCTGACCTACGTGTTTGGCTGCACGCATAGACAAGTTCACTCGACCGTCTTCGCGGACGAAGGTTACACGGCAGTTCACCTGCTCACCGAGCCGCAGGGTGCGCGTACGCTCGCTCTCGTGAATCATCCCGATCGCGCCGAAGCCAAGCACTCCGCCGTCACACAACACGAATGTGCCATTCTGCAGCGTCTTGTAGACGCGGGCATCGACCCATTCGTTACGCCAAGTCGTTGGCGCTGCAAAAGCATGCTCGGAGAGCTCACGCTCACCGGCCAGCTTCGCTGTCAGCCGGCCTTGCTTATCGTGAGCCAGCGTGACGAACACGCGATCGCCCTTCCGTGGACGGGTTTCCGTCCATTCCGGCAACTCCCCCGAAGGCAGGAGCAATTGGCGGCCGAGTCCCATCTCCAGAAAACAGCCAAAGCGCGGGTGAACGTCTGCCACTTCAAGAAGCGCCAGCTCTCCAAGTCGAATAAGGGGCTCCTTCATCGTTGCGGACAAGCGATCCTGTGAATCGTGAAACAAGAACACTTCTACCTGGTCCCCTAGAGCACACTCGCCGACCACTTCACTGTAATGCAACAATACTTCATTGTGTCCATCGCTTAAAAAAAATCCGTTCGGTGACACTTCACGAGCAACTTCCAGCTTTCTCGTCGTTCCTGCTTCTAACGTCATACGATTTCAACCACTTTCGCATCCGACCATAGCCGTTCAATGTTGTAATATTCGCGTTCATCCCGATGGAACACATGGATGACAACGTCCCCCAAATCAATCAGTACCCATCTGGCAGAGTCAAAACCCTCTATCCCTTTAACAGGAATTCCCCGCTCATTGGCTTGTTTGCGTATTTCAGTTGTAATGGATTGAACCTGGACATCAGAGTTTCCGTGACAGATGACATAATAGTCCGCTACCAGCGAAATTTTCTGTAGATCAAGCACCACCACGTTCATTGCTTTTTTGTCTTCAGCCGCATGAACGACCATGTTCATAACTTTCTCCGGATGTCTGCTCATCCATCATCAGCTCCTATCTGTTCTTTGGGCATGAATTTCATCAATTAAGCCATTCCGGGCACTCAAGGTCAGGGGGTATATTTTCTTCCCCTTGTTCAGCAGGAATCCGATCGTCGAATCGAACCCTGCAAGTAAAGCCTTATCCAAATTATGCTCAGCCTTCTCACGAATATGAGCGACCTCCGGAAAATCCCGTCCAGGCTCCATATAATCGGCCAAACAGACGATTTTCTCAAGCAATGTCATGCCAGCCCGACCGGAAGTGTGATAGCGTATAGCACCCAGCACGTCTTGATCTGTGATCCCGAATTCAGCTTCAGCTATTGCAGCCGCCAATGGACCGTGCAGGAGCTGAGGATCATATGCAAGAACATCGCTGGATAGTGAAAAGCTTTTGTAAGCCTCAACTTGCTTATCAATCGGCCAGTATTTGCAGTAATCATGAAGCAAGGCAGCGAGATCGGCAAGCTTGGGATCCCCGCCAAAACGGTCAGCAAGCATAACCGCAGTCGTCCTGACCCCCTGCGTATGATCCCACCTTCTGGTTGGCATCTGCTCCTGAGTTCGCTTGATCAGCTCCTCCAGACTAAGATCGAGATTCATACAATCCCCGCTCCTTTATATATGCATAAACGTTCTCATGAACCATATATCGAATGGACTTGCCGGCCGCTCTGCGCTGCCTGATGTCAGTGGACGAGAGCTCGAGCTGGGGCATAGGAGCAAGCTGGACTCCCTGCTGGATATAGTCCGGAAGCTGTTTCATATCCAACGAGTAGCCCGGTCTTCCAAGTCCGACGAATGAGATCCGCTTCAGGATTTCCTCAATCCTCACCCAATGAGGCAAGTACTGGACCATGTCTGCTCCAATGATATAACAAAACCGCACGTTCGGGTGACGGCGGCATAATTGATCTACCGTATCCACGGTATAAGACGTGCCTTCACGGATCATCTCCATATCCTCAGCGCGAAAGTGCGGATGATCGGCGATGGCCCGTTCAAGCATTGCAAAACGCTGCTCAGGTGTCGCAACAGGAGGATTCGGCTTATGAGGCGGAGTGTAAGAGGGTAAAAACCATACCTCATCCAGTCCTGCTTCTTCCCTGGCCCGTTCGGCGGCCAGCAGATGCCCGATATGAATCGGATCGAATGTACCGCCCATAATACCTACCTTCATTTTCCCACAACTCCAGTCTGCAGACCAGCTTAAGCTGCAGCCGACTAGGGCAGCACGATCTGCTTGTTGTTTTTGGACGGCTTGTACAAAATAATTGTCTTACCAATCGTCTGCACAACCTCTGAGCCCGATTGGCTGGCAAGCTGAACCGCAATATCTTCCCGGTCCTCCAGGCAGTTATTCAGCACAGAAACCTTCATCAATTCCCGCACCTCAATCGCTTCCTCAATATGGCGAATCAAGTGATCATTCACTCCACCCTTGCCGATTTGAAAAATGGGATCCAAGTGATGGGCCAGCGAACGCAAATACCTTTTTTGTTTACCTGTTAACATGTGTAATAACCCTCTATTCTCGATTTACATAAAAGTATGTTGTGATTTGTACGTTAGTTAAGCATAGCTGACGGTCACCTTAGTGCTTTCTCCACCACTTCGCGCATAGCCGCCACCGGAGCCGCCACTCCTGTCCAATATTCAAAAGCATAAGCGCCTTGATAAATAAACATTCCTAATCCGTCGTGAGCTCTCGCACCGCGGGCCTTGGCTTCACGCAGCAAGCGGGTCTCAAGCGGATTATAGACGAGATCGCTAACTGTAAGTCCCTCATGAAACCAGGAAGTATCGATGAGCACCTCTTCGACATTCGGATGCATGCCGATCGAGGTGTTGTGAACAATGAGATCCACTTGATCCCGAATTTCATCGATCTCGTCGTAACGGATCCCACTCGTCCGGGTATGCCCCTGAAGCGAGTCAGCCAGCTCTACAGCCTTCTCCACAGTTCGATTGGCAATCCACATCTCTGCCGCCCCCTCAAGAGCTAACGCATAAGCGACGCCTCTGGCCGCTCCGCCAGCTCCGAGCATTAGAATGCGTTTGCCTTGTACGGTGAAATCAGCTTCTTCCTTGAGAGATCTTACGTAACCGATACCATCGGTATTATACCCGGTCAACCGACCGTTATTATTCACAATCGTATTGACCGCTCCTATAGCCAAGGCATGCTCATCAATCTCGTCGAGGTAATCCATCACTTCTATTTTGTGAGGAATGGTAACATTCACCCCGCGGAATCCAAGAGCACGTATCCCTTCAACGGCAGCCTTTACTTGGCCGGCATCGATATGAAAAGCGGCATAAGCGGCGTTGAGACCTAATTCGCGAAACGCAGTATTATGCATTAATGCCGATTTGGAATGTTTCACGGGTGCTCCGAAAAGGCCGTGCATCACGGTCTGACTGTCTATTATCCCCTGTTCCATTGCTAACTCTCCCATTGTTCGCGCAATTAATTAGACAAGTGAATCTCTCATAACGACCTTAATTCCCTTGGGAGCATGAATCATAAGCTCTGCCCCTGTTGTTCCATTGATCTTAATCCAGCCCAAGCCTGAAATCAGTACGTCCTTGTCAGTGCCCTTAGGAATACGGATTGCGTGTTTGGTGAAGGCAGGCAGCTTATCCATATCCTCAAGTGAAGGCGGCGCCAGCAATTGTCCGCGGTGCTCGCGGTACAAATCATCAGCACGCTCTAACTTGGTCCGATGGATGGATAGAGCATTGGACATATAACAAGTAAACGACTGGCGCTCGCCCTTGATGAAATCGAATCGGGCAAACCCGCCGAAGAATAAGGACTGCTGTTCGTTCAATTGGAACACTGTAGGTTTGATTGGCTTATCCGGAAGAACGATCTGCAGATCCCGCTTCTCAACCAACTCCGACATCCGGCTTGTGTATACAATTCCAGGTGTGTCAATAATAGACTTCCCGTCATCCAGAGGGATATTGACTACCCCTAGAGTTGTTCCCGGGTAAGGGGAGGTTGTCAGCTCGCCGTCCAGATCACTGAAATCACGGATCAAGCGGTTAATCAAAGTCGACTTACCTACATTGGTCGCACCAACTACCGCAACATCCCGATTGCCCCGGAATTCGCTCAAAGCTTCAACAACCCTGTCGAACCCAATGTTCTTGCGGGCGCTGCATAGAACGACCTTCGACGTCCAAATGCCATTAAGCTTGGCCTGCTTCTGAGCCCAGTTCAGAATTCGGTTCGGATTGATCGCTTTGGGAAGCAGGTCAATCTTGTTAACGACCAGCAGAACTGGCGCATTGCCAACAAAACGATGCAAGCCGCTGATCAAACTGCCTTCAAAATCAAACAAATCAACAATATGCACAATAAGCGCATCGGATCTGCCCAGCTGGCTCAGAATCTCCAAGAAATCAGCAGAGTTAACCGTTGCGCTTGATATTTCATTGTAATGCTTGATCCTGTAACAGCGCTGACACAACAGCGGCTCCCGCTCTTGTGCGGATGGCGGAATATATCCGATCTTCTCGGGAAATTCCGTTTGCAGCTTCACGCCGCAGCCTGAGCACGTTTGAAACACGCCACTGGCTTCTAATGATACATCCAACTTGTCATTCCTCCCAATTCATAAGCCCTTTTCTCCGCATCCAGGAGACAGCATACCTCTCGATTCTACGGTTAATCCGGGTAAAAAAACCTTCGTCTTTCGGTGAGATAGGGACTACAAGGATCGTATGCAAGCCTAAGCGATTGCCCCCGAGCACATCGGTCAGCATCTGGTCCCCTACAACAACTACCTGTTCCGGATTCAGCTTCATCATCCCAAGAGCGCGACGGAAAGCGGAGTTGCCGGGCTTCTTGGCTGAGGAGATATATGGAATAGATAACGGATCGGAGAACCTTGACACTCTAAGCTCGCTGTTATTCGATACAATTACGATCTGAAATCCCATTGCAGCAACTTTCCTCAGCCAATTCGTCAGCTCAGGTGTAGCTTGAGGATGCTTGGCCCCAACCAGTGTATTGTCCAGATCCGTTATTATTCCCCTTACTCCGGTTTGCCACATCGCTTGCAGATCAATTTGATAAATCGACCTTACACTGAGACGGGGTATGAGTTTTCTAAACAAGAAGAGGTCACCTCGAAACGAGTTAATATATACGACAAACTATACCATATGAACCTATCTCCTGCAAAAACAAGTATAAAATGTTACCAGCAAACTGCCCCGGCGAGCATTTACAAGCTTATGCTCCCGGGGCAATTGTTGTGAGTTTACTACAGGCTTACATGCTCTGACGCAGCTTGGTCACCATACGTGAAACTGCTGATACTTCTTCTTCCGTAATCGAGCTTCGGCTATACTTGGCTTTTTCGAATAAGCTGAGCAGTGCCTCCAGATCATTCTGCAGCCACTTGTCTTTGTTAATCCAACGTTCGGTCATTTCTCTGGCGGTCTCGTGCTCTCCACGAGAGTATCCTTTCCTTCTGGCGAATCGGAGCAATCGTTCATACTCCAACACGACTCTTTGATTCAGATTCGGAGAGAACCTTCCTCGGCGAACGAGAGGCAGCCATGACTTGCGGGTGCTGAACAAGATTAGTGAAGCAACAATTACAAAAAACGTTGATCCTGAAATCCAAGCGATCAAGCTAAGCGGGGCACTCCCACTTTCAACAGGCTCTTCAACCGGAGTAAAATCTGTAGGCAATTCCGGCTCCGGTGTGATAACAGGGTCTGCAGGCGGCGTAACCAATGGGAAAACGAACCCGGACGTAGGCTCAAACGGAATCCAGCCATATCCCGCAAAGTATACTTCCGCCCAAGAATGTGCATCGGAATTGCGAACCGTATAATCTCCAGCGCCATTCGGATCTAATTCCATCTGTTCAGGGTTTGCAAAGCCTTCGGACTGAAGCGAACTGACACCCGCTGTGTATCCTTTCACCCAGCGTGCAGGAATCCCTAGTGATCGGGTCATGACAACCATCGCAGTGGAGTAATAGTCGCAATACCCTTCCTTAATCTCGAACAGAAAGCGATCCACGAAATCTTTGCTCTTGCCCTTGCTTAAATCCGGAGTATTCGTGTAAATAAACGATGTGGATAAGTATTTCTCGAGCAGCTTCACCTTATCGAATATCGAAGCCCCAGATTTGGACACTTCCAGCGCCAAATCCTTCACTCTTGCAGGAACCGTGTCCGGCAAGTACAAATACTCATCAAAGGTACGATTCGACGGATCTAATTGCACTTGGCGCAATTCATCCTCTACGACTACCGGAACCTTCGATATGATCGTATAGGACTCCGGATAAGCTTGGCGGGATTGTTCGTCCCAGCGCAGCTCCTCAAGACGAGACGCCCATTGAACAGGTGAAAAGTTCGTGATCGCACCATTGTTAATCATCTGAATCTTATCGATGCTGAAAGCACCGAACAGAACAGGGTATTTCTCCTCTTTGTTCAACAGTGTAATTGTCTGCATAACATCAACGGTCTTCAGATTGGATACGTTCAATCGGCTGTCTTGCTGAAAATCCGTATCCGGGGTTACTGCAGATACAGGAGACTTCTTCTCCGAATCACTCTTGACCCAGCCTTTGCCGGTGTACAGAGAACGGGTTTCGCCGCGCCAGTAGCTGCGGTGTGTAGTGATCACATTCATGACCGGGGTATAATCGAATTCAAAGTTACTGCCCAGGGAAGAATCATTGCGACTGTAACCTGATGTTGCGTCACCTGCCATAAATGTCCCATTTCCGAAGCCTTTATTGAAAAAGGACACCTCTTCGCCTTGCCAATTTTTCCAGATCGTATAGGGGTCCTTTAACACAGCACTGACATTCGGAGCCAAAGTTCCCAGGAATACGACCAGCGAGACCAGCGCAACAATGGGAATGGCCACTGGAGCCGGATATTCTGCAAGACTGGACCAACCAACCGGATTCTTCTTCTGCAGGTTAGCAAAATGATGGATGATAAGCAGGAACAATCCACATAAAATAGTCATCGCAGCTTGCGGCCACAAAACGACAACACTATAGGAATCCTTGATTGCATAGAAGAACAGCGTAGCAATCATAAGCACGAATATGCGCCACTTGGCGGTGACCCACCATTTGGCCACCCAAAAGCTCGCCCAAGTAATTAAGCTGAACCAAAGATAAGGCAGCAGCTGTGAGCCGTTAATATCAATCAGGTGAAAAAAGTCATCCCATGAACCGACAGATGTGCTGATATATTCATAACCTAGCTGAGAAGTAAGGATGTATAGCAGTAACCCAAGCTGGATCACGATCCGAAGTAAAACGGGGAGCCTGGGAAACAGTTCGATGAAACAAGTACAGAGCAGCGTCAATGACACGATAGTAAGGGTCTCCGGAAGCCATAGCCGGTCTTCTTTGGATATCCACATTACAAATTGCAGCATGTACAGTCCTACAAAAAACACAGTCAGTCGGACATGCCAGTCCTTCAATACAACGGACCGAAACCAGTTATTAGAGTTCATCTTAGCCGCGCACCCCCAGCCCTTGTGTCAAATCTTCCAGAGAAGCAACGGGATACCCGATAAAACCTTTCACTTGCATCTGCTTTCTCCATGCTTCCAGCGCCGTTTCGGGTTGGTCCATGCTAACCCACATATGACAAGGATTCATCTCTCTCTGATCAATCCAGGCCAATGCCTGAAGCAGCTGGTCCCCGTAGATGGGTGAGATTACAGTGAAGAATATACCAGGAGTGAACTGCCGAGCCCGATTCTTCAAAATCTCAATCATGCTGTAGGATCCATCCGGCTCCACATCTATCAAGTGATTGCCAATAATCTTATGATGGCTCGTGCTGAGCTTTGGTTCAAAATAACTGGAATCCTTCCCTACTGAAATGAGTCCAAGCGCAAGATCCTTGCGGGCCCCATAGTCCAGCAGCGAGGCAGCAATCGAAACAGCCAGCTCAAAATGTTCCTTATTCTTGTAATGCTTCATATTGCGGTCTAATAAAATAATCGTCTTGGGCAAAGACTCCCGCTCGAACTCCTTGGACTTCCAGGTTCCCGTCTTGGCGGTTGCATTCCAGTGAATACGGGATAACCGATCCCCGTATATGTACTCCCTGACGCCGTTAATCTGGGTCGTCTCCCGATGGGATCTAGTAGAGGCGGAGTGATGATGCATCCCTCTGAACAATTGGTGCAATTGCTTCCACTCGCGGATATGAACCTTCCGCGGAAGAACACCGAAGGAATAAGGCATCGTCATTCGTCCCTTGGATTCGAACAAGCCGAATATATCTTCCGTGGAGCATTCCGTCTGCCCGAATGTGTAGAACCCTCGGCGAAGCGGAGGTGTCCGGTAGGAAATCTCGCCGCGGCGCTTCCAGTCGGGAATGAGAAAGGATTCGAAGGTTTGCTCCTCCGCTCCTCTGCGTACAAGTCTATCCTTGATGGAGACGAACGGAATCGGCCAAAAGCCAGGGATCTGGACTTGAATCTGAACCGCTAACGTTGAGCCTGCTTCAAGAACAGACTCTTGATTCGAATTCAACAGCATCCGCTCGCCCTGAGTCTTGGCAATGCCGCTCCAGCGGCTTAAAGCCAAATACAAGCACAATACAGAAACGATGATAAATACCATAAACGCCAGCTTTCCGCCCTGAAACAACAGGTACAGCAAGCTGAACACAAAAGTCAGCGACACCCCCCAGAATCGGGGTGAATATTTGGCTAATAGACTCATCCCTGATCACCTCGTTTCGCAACAAGTCACTTTTCTATGCGGACAGGAACACGAACCTGCGTAAAGATAGATTCAAATATAGAACCAAGCGTAGTTCCTTCAATACGGGCTTCGGAATGAAGAATCATACGGTGACCCAATACATTGACCGCCAATGTCTTAATATCATCCGGAATGACATATTCGCGGCCTTGAATGAATGCGTATGCTTTGGCTGCTTGCATCAAAGACAATGTAGCACGCGGACTTGCGCCGAGAAATACAGAGGTATGATCACGAGTCTTGCGTGTCAAGGATACTACATAATCCGCTACGGCATCGTCAACATGCACTTCACGAACGCGGTTCTGCATCTCCAATATACGCTCAACGTCAGTAATAGGCTGGAGCTTGTCAACCGGATGGCCTCCCGATTGCGCGAAGAGCATACGCTTCTCCGTCTCATGGTCCGGATAACCAAGGCTGAACTTCATCATGAATCTATCCAGCTGAGCTTCCGGCAATACGTAGGTACCCTCGAAGTCGATCGGGTTCTGAGTAGCCATCAGCAAGAACGGATTGGGCAATGGATGCGCCTCGCCATCTACCGTTACATGCCGCTCCTCCATAGCCTCCAGAAGAGCGGACTGAGTCTTCGTGGTAGCACGATTGATCTCATCAGCTAACAGGAAATTTGTCTGAACCGGACCTGGACGGAATATGAATTCTTCATCCTTGGGATGAAATATGGAAACACCGGTAATATCGGTAGGCAGAAGATCGGGATTGCATTGAATACGGCGGAATTGACCGTTGATTGATTTGGCAAGCGCTTTAATAAGAAGGGTCTTACCCGTGCCTGGCACGTCTTCAAGCAGTACATGGCCGCCTGCGAGCAAAGCGGTTAGCAAAAGAGTAATCTCTTGATCTTTTCCCAATATGCAGGAGCTTAAATTAGCCTGAATTCCCTGTAAAAGTCGAATATCCTCGTTAATCAATGTGTCCATGTGATCCCGCTCCTCCTTTAGGTCTCTCTGCCGAAAATTCTGAAAATTATGATGATAAATACAAGTGTGTTAATTCTATATTACAGGAAATGAAAAAACCCGTATAGTCCCCGTCCTTACAGAAAAATTTGTATCATCACCCTATTGCAATTCAGCGGTCTTAAAGCTTATTCCTCAGCCTGTAAAATGGATAAATTTGCAGTCCCCGCTTGGCTTTGCAAGAAATCAAATAAGCCGTCCATAACCTATACGGTTACAACGGCTTTATGTTTCGAAAAAGAGCAAGAAAAGCTGGTTTCAGCCCTTCGGTTTAGCAATAAGAGCGGCAAAGAAAGAGAAAATGATCGCAGCGGAAATGCCTGCGCTCGTTACCTCGAATATTCCGGTAATAATCCCTATCCAGCCATGCAGCTTGTACTCTTGCAAAGCTCCATGCACTAAGGAATTCCCGAAGCTTGTAATCGGCACAGTCGCACCGGCTCCAGCGAATTCAATAAAGCGGTCATACAAGCTCTTCTCGCCTATTACAATCCCATCCACAATCGCACCTAGTACGACCAATGTGCTCATCGTATGGGCGGGTGTCAGCTTCCCTACGTCGAACATCAGCTGGCCTAATACACAGATTGCCCCACCAATAACGAAAGCCCAAACAAATTGCATCCAATCCATCTTATGCGTTCACCCCGCTTTCAATCGAAACCGCGTGGGCAATACAGGGAATGCTCTCACCTTGCTGGAAAGACAGAGGGGATAATAGCGCGCCTGTAGCCACTATAAGAACCCGACGCAGCTCACCCTTCTTGATTCGATTCAGAATGTGGGCATAGGTCACCACAGCCGAACAACCGCAGCCACTGCCGCCAGCCTGAACGTTCTGCTTCTCAATGTCGTAAACCATCAGCCCGCAATCGTAATATTGTGTCTGATTCATTGGAATATCGTTTTGGACAAACAATTCTTGGGCTATAGAGTATCCTACTTTCGCCAAGTCTCCTGTCACGATCAAATCATAATAATGGGGTTGAATTTGTCTGTCCTTCAGATGGGCCTGAATCGTATCGACAGCTGCTGGCGCCATCGCGGCTCCCATGTTGAACGGGTCCTTGATACCCATATCGATAACCTTGCCGATCGTGGCCGAGGTGACCACAGGCCCTTCTCCGTGAGAGGCAACAACTGCCGCACCGGCACCCGTTACTGTATATTGCGCGGTAGGAGGCTTCTGGGATCCGTACTCGGTAGGATAGCGGAACTGCTTCTCCGCTGTACAATTATGGCTGCACGTTCCAGCAAGAACATGATGAGCTCCCTTGGCATTTACGATCATGGATGCTAGCGCCAGACTCTCCATCGACGTCGAACACGCACCGAATACGCCTATGTAAGGAATGGCTAAAGTTCGAGCTGCGAAGCTGTTGCTAATAATCTGGTTCATCAAATCCCCGCCAACGTAAAACTGCACATCCTCGTTATTCAGCTTCGCCTTTTGAATTGCCATAGCTGCAGCATCCTCGAGCATTTTGGATTCTGCTTTTTCCCAGCTTGGCTGTCCCATCGTATTGTCAGAATGAATCGTGTCAAACTCGCTGCTAAGCGGCCCCTCCCCTTCATCAGGTCCTACCACCGTTGCGCTGGATATAATAACCGGCCGATTCTCGAATACCCAAGTCTGCTGACCTCTGAGCATGTTACTTCCCCCCGATATCCAGTACAAAATGCACGATACCCACAACAAAGGCAGACACTGTCCCGTAAACGATTACTGAGCCGGCCAGCTTGAACATGTTGCCCCCCACTCCAAGAACAAGCCCCTCGCTTCGATGCTCAATTGCTGCCGAGCACATCGAGTTGGCGAATCCGGTTACGGGAACGGCAGAGCCGGCTCCTGCCCACTGAGCAATTTTATCGTAAACTCCAAAACAGGTCAGAATGACAGATATCAGGATTAACACAGCAACTGTTGGATTGCCTGCTGTTTTCTCGGTGAAGTCGAATTGATGAATAAACATCTCGGTGATGAACTGCCCAGCCAAACATATCAAGCCACCCGCGACAAATGCGCGAATGCAGTTTTTCAGTACGGGTCTCGGAGGTTCTTTGGTTTTGGCCAGCTCTTGATATTTCTTCTGAGCCTGGATGAGCTTCTCATTGTTCTTATTTGCCACAATAGTCATCTCCTTCAAGTCTTTGACCGTTAGGATTCGCAGAAATTGGATTCATTATCCATAACAAATGGGCTAATTATCCATAATGCGCAAAAAGCCGCTCCCAGAGCGGCTTCAGCAACTATAATCAGAACATATGGATGCCTTATAGAAGGGCAAGCAGCAAGATGACCAGCAATAAAAATAAAGTTAGTATAATCGTCAATTCCGAGAGTTTCTTCGCGCTCATATAGGATGGGCTCCTGTCATATTGGGATATTCGTCTACCCTATCCTATTCCGCGACCCTAGGCATCCTAAACGGACAAATGCCTATTTCAATCTGGAAAATGTCGGTGATAGCTTAGTTTTCCATGGTGTCCAGTATCGTTTACCCGCCTGTGCAGTATATATCGGTTCGGCTTTGAGTCCTGAGATCGTCTTGACTGCGCGATAGGCTGCTCGCCCCATATCCAGCTTGGCGGCTCTTTCTTTCATAACGGCGAGCCCCTCTGATTCCCCGAGCAGCGCTTCCAGCTTTTCCACCAGATCATGCTCCCCATCTGCCCGCAGCGCTACGCCAGCCTGAATGAGGAATCTCGCGTTATCTTCCTCCTGACCCGGCAAAGGACGATACAGCAGCATAGGCAGCTGCATTGCGATCGCTTCTGAAGTGCTCAGTCCGCCTGCCTTGGTAATGACCAAATCCGCTATAGCCATCAGCTCGTTGATATGATCAACAAAGCCGATTGGATGAATGTGATGTCGGCTTCCTTTGGCTAACTCCTGGAGCTGCTCCACTCGCTTCTGATTATGACCACAGCACACAACAAACTGCAGATTGGTAGAGAGGGCAGGACTTTCCAATAGCTTCATAAGCTTCGTTCCGATCAGTCCGCAGCCCCCTCCCATAAGCAGAACGACAGGCTGATCTGCCAATAAGCCATGCTTTGCGCGCAAGTCGTCATGATTGCTCTGCTTGCGGAAGAATCGGCTGCGAATCGGGATCCCAGTAACCCGTATTTGTTGAAGGGAGATCCCTCTTGCCTGCAGCAAACGGCGTACCTGGTCAGACCCGACCAGATAACGATCCGTACAAGGGTGAATCCAGTAGCTGTGATCGGTATGATCCGTGATGACCGTAACGGTTGGAACCTCAGTTAACTTCTGCTCCTTGAGAACAGACAACGCGGCTGCTGCCGGAGGAAATGTACTGACGACTTGTGTCGGGTTCACTTCATCCAGCAATTGCATCATCCGGGTCGTGCCAAGTCTGGCAAGCATATGCATCGATCTGGAAATTACACCAGGCTCCCTGGTTCGTTCGAATAGAAATCCGTACAAGCTCGGCATCACACATACTCCCCGAACGAATAACGATCTTCCCAGCTCATGTGTATGCGGGTGCATCCATTCCATGTAGTCGACGACACAGACGTAAGATCCAGGATAGGTCTGCTCATATGTTTCCTGCAGAGCGAGCGCAGCTTGACGGTGTCCTTCACCATAGCGTCCCGTTAAGATGAGTATCCGTTCGTTCATGGATCGTTCCATATTTTTTGCCACTCCCTAAATCTTCGTTTTTTGCTTCCTAGCAACTGTTTTCTGTTATCCTCATATTACCCCAAAAGAGACAATGTTCAAAACAGACCTGCGAACGTTTGAAGGCTGGACCAAAGTCTAGATTATTTCGGGGAAATTTTTGGGCTTGACATGTATGCCATAATTCAAATAAAGTAAGAATCATTAAACCTTGATATCGAGCATGCTCCACAGCTCGAAATTCAGGTTAACAGTGAGCAAAGCAATGAAGGAGACAAGTAAGCTTGGATGTCCTTATCAGGGACGGAGTGCCACCGACTGAGAGCACCCCGAAGGAAACAGCAGCTGAACATTCACTCCGGAGTGGATTCTTGAACGCCCATCCTGAAGGGTTGGGTATGTAGAGGTGATCCGGTCACACGCCGTTACCGTGATAAGTGAGACGCGTTGATTTCTGTCGCCAGCCTGTTGGGCTTGCCGGGGATTGAACGCTCTAATTAGGGTGGTACCACGGTTCCCCGTCCCTTTCCAGGACGGGGGCCTTTTTTGTATTCTTAAAGAACAATTAATATCAAAAATGAGGAGAGGATTATTATGAGTAACCAAGAGTTGGATGCACTGCGAGGGCAATTGGATCTATTGAACCGCGAGCTGCTCGAGCTGATATGCAAGCGAGGTATTATTACCCAAGAGATCGCAGTTGTGAAACAGTCACAAGGCATTCCGAAGTACGATCCCGTCCGGGAGAAGCATATGTTAGACGAACTGGCAGAGGCCAATACAGGTCCATTCGACGAAGCGACCATTCGCCATCTGTTCAAGCAAGTATTCAAGGCTTCTCTCGATTTGCAGCAGAAGGATCATAAGAAACACTTGTTAGTTAGCCGCAAACGTCAGACGGAAGATACGATCGTCAGAGCCAAGCATGTCTCTATTGGCGGCGGAGCTCACTTGATGGTAGCCGGTCCTTGTTCGGTCGAAAGCCGCGACCAGGTTCGGGCTGTAGCTGCGGCACTGAAGGCAGCAGGTGTACATGTCATCCGAGGCGGAGCGTTCAAGCCGCGCACTTCCCCCTACGACTTCCAAGGACTGGGCGTTGAAGGGCTGCAAATACTCAAGGAGGCTGCAGACGAGTTCGGACTTGTCACGATCAGTGAGATCGTTAACCCCGCCCACATGGAGCTGGCTGAGCAGTACATCGACGTGATTCAGATCGGTGCCCGCAATATGCAGAACTTCGAGCTCTTGAAGGCCGCTGGAGAAGCCAGAATTCCAGTTCTGCTCAAACGCGGAATCGCTGCTACTATGGAGGAATTCCTCATGGCAGCGGAGTATGTAGTGTCGCGCGGCAACACACAGGTCATGCTGATCGAGCGCGGCATACGTACTTATGAGAAATGGACACGCAACACATTGGACATATCTGCCGTGCCGATCCTCAAGCAGGAAAGCCACTTGCCTGTATTAGTCGACGTTAGTCATTCAACCGGCCGCAAGGACATCGTGCTGCCCTGTGCCAAAGCAGCGCTCGCTGCAGGAGCTGATGGCATTATGATCGAAGTACACCCGGATCCTCCCACAGCCCTCTCTGATGCCGACCAGCAGCTAACGATCCCTCAGTTCGATCATTTCTTCACTCAATTGAAACAGTCGGGATTGTTTAAGGGAAATTGATATCCATTCGTGCATTGATGCAAGAGGAATTCCCAATAGTCGTCCGACCGAAGCATAATACTCAGGTCCGGACGATTATTGCATGGTGTCTCGCCAAGACAGTATGCCTACCTGCTATTACCATGCTTTCTCTCCTCTCCTAGTTACCCTTCAGCGCACGGAAGCTTTGCCGCCTTAACGCCTAATTTTCTCATTATAATGAAGAAAGACAATGTGAACATGAATTGATAATGATTCAACTTTGTGCTTATAATGAAGATATGAAATTTACAAACAGTAGTTTGGTATAGCAAAACTTAATTATAAAAAGGAGTACCTATTTTGAAGCAAAATCGATATAACGTACCCGCCCTTGAAAAAGGGCTGCTTATTATTGAAACATTAGCCAGAAGCGAGCAGCCTCTGGGTATTACCGATCTGTTCGCCTTATGCGGCTTACCCAAGTCTTCCGTGTTCATGATTCTCACTACTTTGGAGGATCTGAATTTCGTCGAAAAGTTGAGCGGGGATAAATACAAGCTTACACTGAAGCTGTACAATCTTGGAGAATTGGTATTATCAAAGCTGAATATTCGCGAGGTAGCCAAACCGTATATGGAGAAAACCGCCCAGGATCTAGGCTTCACCGTTCATCTGGCGCAGATGGAATATGGCAAAGCGGTCTATATCGAGAAGGTGAACGGGCCTGGCTTCGTACAATTCTCTACACGTGTCGGTCTCGCATGGTCGCTGCACAATTCAGCCATTGGCAAAACACTAGCTGCCTATTTGCCAGAGAAGGAGCTGGACCGCATTCTTGAGATTCAAGGCATGGAAGCGACAACCTCGAATACTATGACCGATATTGCCGTGTACAAAAATTTTCTGAAAACTGTTCGTGAGAACGGGTACGCAATTGAAGACGAAGAGGGCGAAATCGGTATCCGCTGCATCGGTGCTCCAATATGGAACAACGCGAACGATGTTATTGCTGCGATCAGCATAACCGCCTTGAGCCATGATCTTCAGGCCAATAAATTTCAAGAGGTCGGGCAATATTTAAACGATATCGCTTTGCAAATTTCCAGAAGTATCGGATATAAGAACTGATCCTTATTCAGATACATAGTTCTCAGCGCACTCAGGACGATCCCCAAATTGCGGGAGTTGTGAAGGATCAGAGGTCAATCCTCTGACCTGTTCGGGCGCTCTCGAGAGCGCCGAACACCATAGCAATGAGCAATCATCTGTCTAATATTCGTATAAGTTTTGCATAATCACCGAATCTTCATTACCCGATCGTTCGCCATCCTCATTCTCATCTAACCTTCTTAATTTCTCGGCAGTAACCCGATCCAGAACAAGTTGACGATCTCCTCCGCAGCATCAGACGGATGACCCGCTAACCCCAACTCCTTACGATTGCGTATCATCATCGCCGCTGAGAATGTATGAGCGGCTAATAACGAATTCACATGATTGATTTCTTGCCTGTCCATAGCTTGCTGAAAGGCTTCCGCCACTTCAAGGTGAATACTTCGCTCAGCTTCGCGCATTTCGCTTGCTTGCTGCTTGGTCAAGGTTGGCCCCGCTTCCCTCATCAAGCTCTCAAAATCAAAATGGGATGTTTTTAAATAAGCCTCCGCCACATTTTTCAACCGATCCTGAAGCGGCCCCTCCCGGTCCAATATCAGCTTTGTATAATAGCGAATGCTCTTCATCATCTGAACAACAGCAGTGGTGAACAGCGTTGCCTTGTTGGTGTAATAATAATACACCATCGCCTTCGTGACTCCGCAAGCTTGGGCAATATGCTCCAGCGAGACATTGTCGTATCCTTTTTCCATGAATAAGGCAGAAGCGGTTCGCAGGATCTGATCTCGGATCGATGGATCTTGCTCACTATGCTTTGGGCGTCCTCTTGCTCTTTGAACGTCATCCTTCATCTGCGAAAGCTCCTTCCAATGAATATAAAATAAAAACTTGATTAATTAACCCTAGAGTATATATAATGAACTGTATAGATATTGTACAACTTAAAGGAGAGATCATCAATGAATGAATCGACTGATTCCCTACTGGGAAGATGGGTAGCCGGACCTCGGAGCAAATGGGTCACCCTGCTTGTATGGATCGTGCTTGCTGCTCTGCTAAGTGTGATGTGGCCCGCAGTGAACAGTCAAGAAATCAATAACGCACCTAATCTTAGCGAGGATCTCCCGTCTGTACAAGCTGAGCTCGTATCCAAGGAACAGTTCCCCAATGCGGCCGGCATTCCTGCCCTGCTCGTGTGGCACCGCAACGGCGGATTGACCGATCAGGATCTGCAAAATATTCAGAAGCTGAATGAAACCTATTCAAACGAGCCGATGAAAGAGCAAACATTCATTCCACCCGTGCACCAAATGCCAATACAGGCGCTTAAAGCTCAGCTGTCTGAGGATCAAAGCACACTGGTTACCTCGATCTTCTTCAGTTTGAATGCCGATACGGATATCTTGAAGGAAAATTTGGAGTCCGTCAAGGAAAAGACCCTACAACAATTCACTGCAGATCCTTTTGAAGCTGAGCGGTTGTCCAATGATCTCAGCTTGAGAATTACCGGACCTGTCGGGATCCAGGTTGATGCAACTGCCTTGTTCAAAAATGCCGATTTCACGCTGCTGCTTACTACGGTTTTACTCGTACTCGTGCTGCTGCTTGTGATTTATCGCTCGCCTATTCTTGCGTTGATTCCGCTGATCGGAGTAGGGTTCGCTTATGGCGTGCTTAGTCCAATCCTTGGGATGATGGCGAAGCAGGGCTGGATTACAGTCGATGCACAGGCCATATCCATAATGACCGTGCTCTTATTCGGAGCTGGAACCGACTACTGCCTGTTCATTGTAGCCCGATTCCGTCAGCTGTTAACAACGGAGCGGGATAAGTCACGGGCCTTGCTGATTGCGATCAAGAGCTCAACAGGCGCGATTGCGATGAGTGGATTTACGGTCGTTCTATCGCTGCTCGCCTTACTCTTCGCAGAATACGGCTCCTATAAGCGATTCGCTATTCCTTTTAGTTTATCCATCTTCATCATGGGTATAGCAAGTCTGACCTTAGTGCCTGCCCTGCTCGCCATTATTGGACGTGCTTCCTTTTATCCATTCGTACCACGTACGCCTGAGATGATCAGAGAACGAGCTGTCAAAAAGGGTAAACCGATTCCCAAACCGAAGAGCGATGATCAATTAGGCAGTAAGCTCGGGGGATTTGTAGTCAGGAAGCCTTGGACCATTGTGCTCGTTACCATCATCATATTGGGCGGCTTGGCAGGCTTCTCGTCGCAGGTCAAATTTACTTACGATATCCTGTCGTCATTCCCTGCCGATATGCCCTCACGCGAAGGCTTCTCCACCATAGGCGAGAAATTTACGCCAGGCGACCTGGCCCCAGTTAAAGTAATGGTGGATACCAAAGGAAAGACCGTACCGTTAGCCGAAAACCTCGCCAAGCTGCCGTATGTTGATTCTGTTACCAAAGCGGAAGCAGGCAAGGTTAATGCTCAGATTATTGCAGTTGATGTGAAGCTGAAGACGAATCCTTATTCAATGGAAGCTATGGACCATATCCCTGATATGACTGAAGCTGCAAGACAATCATTGGCTTCCGCAGGATTAGCCGAGAGCGAGCGACAGGTCTGGATAGGCGGACAAACGGCTACGCAGCATGACACTGAGGTCACTGGCAATCGGGACAATAAAGTCATTATTCCGATCGTTATTGTTCTCATCTCTATTCTGCTATTAGCTTACTTGCGTTCGGTCACGGCTATGGTTTATTTGATGGGAACTGTCATTCTCTCTTTCTTCTCAGCTCTAGGACTGGGGTGGCTCGTCCTGCACAATTGGATGGGTGTCGAGGCCATATCCGGATCGATTCCGTTGTATTCCTTCGTTTTCCTTGTCGCTCTTGGCGAAGATTATAACATCTTCATGATTTCGAGCATCTGGCAAAAGCGCAAGACCATGCCGCTTAAGCAAGCTATTCGTGAGGGGGTTGGGCAGACCAGCTCTGTTATTACGTCCGCTGGCTTAATTCTGGCAGGTACGTTCGCGGTGTTAGCTACATTGCCGATTCAAGTTCTGGTCCAATTCGGAACGATTACCGCGATTGGTGTTCTGCTTGATACCTTCATCGTGCGCCCTTATCTGGTCCCTGCCATAACTGTGCTGCTGGGTCGAAAAGCTTTCTGGCCTGGCAAATACACACCGATTGCGGAGCAAGACCCATTCACAAAAGCTTCGTCCAAATAATACAAATAAACCTGACCGGGGCTTGCCCGATCAGGTTTATTTGTTTGCTGCTCTTATGCATTCTCCACAACAGGTACTTTGGCGAAATGATTAGCCACCTTGCGAATAGCTGCAATCATATCTTCGATGTCCTGTTCTGTATAAAATTCATTCACTCCGAGGCGAATCGCTGTTTCCAGAATCGCTTCCGCGTTCGGACAGTCTCCCTCATGATAAGTAACCCCTGTAATGTCGAAGGGATAATGACTGCCCAGGTAAGCTTGGCGCTTCTGGAATATAGGCTGCATGTACATTACCGCTGATATATATCCCGCCGTATTCGGAATGCCTTCCGCGGACAGTGCATCACTGAACTCTTGGCGCGTGCAAGTCAATTGTGACTCATCCAGACGCAGCATGTAGAACCAGTATGTGCAAGAATTGCCTTCTTCAACCTTATGTGGTTGAATGCCCGGTAAACCGCTGATCCCTTGAGTAATCCGGTCACCGAATATATGGCGTTGATCGCATATCCAAGGCAGCTTCTTCAGTTGCGCTATCCCGACAGCTCCTTGCAATTCAGTCATCCGGTAATTCGGAGCAAGGAAATGCAGATCCTTTTGGACCGTATCACCAAACCGTTTGAAGTTTTTATCAGCGAAGGCGTGGGTTGCCAAATAGTCTTGCTCTTCTCCGGAGTTAACCGTTACAATTCCGCCGTCCCCTGTGGATATATGCTTGAAATCATTCGTGCTGAAGCAGCCGTAGTGTCCGATTGTTCCGACCAGACGCCCTTTGTACTTGGTCAAATAGCTTTGGGCACAATCTTCAATAACCTTCAGGTTATGCTTGCGGGCAATTTCCATAATCGGATCCATATCAGCAGGATTGCCGGCCAAATGTACAACAACGATAGCTTTGGTACGAGGTGTAATTTTGGCTTCAATCGATTTGGGATCCATATTGTAAGTATTCGGGTCAAGGTCAGCAAAAACAGGAATCGCATTCTGATACAAAATCCCGATCAATGTGCCTTGGTCCGTTATTGGGCTAGTAATAATTTCATCCCCAACCGTAGTCCCGAGCGCACCGAGCGCAACGTGAATGGACGCTGTTCCTGAAGTTGTTGCCACACTGTATTTGACTCCATACAACTCGTTGAAATCACTGAGAAATTGCTTCACTTTTTTGCCAAAATGATAGAAAAGAGTATTCTGCTCAAGCGCTTCTAAAAGCTGCTGTGCCTCATCGAGTCCGAATCGCTTGCCTGTTCCGAATGCAGTTGTCTTCGTCTTCTGTCCGCCATGTATAGCCAGTTGCTTATCAGTCATCGCGAATATCCCCTTTGTGGATCTAAATTTGCCTTCAATTTGCCTTCATTATAGTACTCGTATGAAACGGTTACACGCCAATTTATATATAAATACAGGTCAAAAATTGCTACAATATAGAAAGCACAACTCATTCCCATTATTGCTGAGCGAGGAGCGTTTTATGACCCACTTTCCAATTTTCCAGGACAGTCTTAGACTGAATAATTTCAAAAAGGGCGAATTGCCTCTCTATATAACACATTATAGTGTAACCAGCAGTTATCCTGTGCATCATCATGAATTCGTTGAAATCTCCTTGGTAACCGAAGGCAGCGGAACCGAAATTATTAATGGAGCGGAGCACCAGTTGAAGCCTGGAAGCATATGTGTGCTTCTGCCTCATCATCTACATGCTCTTACTATCGATGCAGGCAAGCCGCTGCGAAAGTTCTGCGTTATGTTCGATATTAACTTGTTATTCCAGGCTGAGTTCTCGGAAGTCGGTCAATGGCTCGTTAAGTTATCCGACGATTCCACACCTTACTACGACCTGCCTGAGTCAGCCTTCGAATCTTTGATGGCCGCGCTAAGCTCGATTGAGTCTGAGTATACTTCTGATACGCTCGGTAAGCAGGGCTTTATGAGGATCAAGCTGTTAGAAACGATCTATTTGTTCTTCCGCAACCATCCGGATTTCACTTCTGCTACGAAACAGGCCATCACCACGCAGCCTGCAGAGTGGGAATTTATTAAGTACGTGAACACGCATTTTATGGAGGAAGCACTGTCGCTTGAGCATGTTGCGAACCGTTTTGGTGTCAGTATCTTTGTGGTCCGCAACTCCTTCAAACGTCTGATCGGAAAAAACTTTCTGGAATATTTGCACTTGCTCCGCGTGCGCCGAGCTTCCAGCCTGCTCGCTGCAACCGAAATGTCGATATCCGAAATCGCTTACGACGTAGGCTTCTCATCGCTGCGCTCCTTCACGCGTGTGTTTAAAGAAACGCTTGGCATGAGCGCATCTGATTTTCGGGATACACACAGAGTCACAGCCCCGGAAGCATAGCCAGGCAATCGCAACCGTCAGATGGCTGAATCTGGCGGTTATTTTATATATGCAGCCTCTATCATATGTCTAGTCCAAATGGATAAGTGATTCATATAGTGAATAGAAAGCATGCTTCAGCTGCAATCTATCATTTTTTCCAATGTCGAAGCACCTTCGAAAGGAAGAGACTATATGAACATTTTATTTTTCACTACAGACAGAAGGAAGTCCTATCAGAGAGCTTCGGAATTTTTCAAACAGGAGTTGTCCAAACTTCCAGGTATCCAAGCGAGGTTCATCCATGAAGGAGGTGCGGTTGATCGTATTCTCGCCCAGCTCGATTTTACACCTGATTTTATTTATATTGATAATCTCGAGAGATTTCTCCTGGCCCACGGACCGATTACAGGACTGGATAAAGTCAAAATCCCCAAAGGTTTGCTGTTCATGGATCTCCATAGAAACCAACCCTTGCTGAACGCATTCGTTAAGGATAATAAGATCGACCTAATCTTTTCCCACTACAGAGATGCTTTTCTACGGGATTTTCCCCAGCACGCGACACGTTTCAGGTGGATGCCCTTCCACGTTCATACTCCCCTGTTCAAGGATTACGGTTTGAAAAAAACGATTGATTATTTGCTGATGGGTGCTGTGTTCAAAAAGGTGTATCCTTTACGTTATAAAATTAACAAGGAAATGAAACAAGTCAAGGGCTTCGTTTATCACGAGCACCCCGGCTACAAAACTTTTTCCAAAGAAGAAGAGCAAAAGATATTCATAGTGGATGGGTTTGCCAAGGAAATTAATCGCGCGAAAATATTTTTCACCGACCAGTTGATTTATGGTTATCCGATAGCCAAATATTTTGAGGTACTCGCCTGCAACACGCTGTTGTTGGCATCTGGCTCCAAGGAACTGAGAGATCTGGGGTTTGTGGATGGGGAAACATTTGTAGAGATTGATGAAAGCAACTTCAAGAGCAAGGCCGCCCACTACTTGAAGCATGAAACAGTCCGAAAGGAAATTGCACACCGTGGGTATGAAATGGTGAGATCCAGACATACGACAGAAATTAGAGCCCGCCAGTTCGCCGATGAGCTATTAAGGTTCTTACAATCCGGATCCCGTTGAAAAAGATATGCTTTACACATCCTTGAGGATACATTCTTATTATTTTGCGGCCAGCTTTGCAATATCCGTACTGTTCAGAATAGATGATTCATAACCTTTGTGAACGGAGTGAATCATTGCCAAGCCCAGCTCCTGCAACGATATTGTATATTGCGGCAAGAAACGTCTCAAAGCCGGATACAGCCAAGATAAAGCCCGGTAATATTTTTGAGTATTGTTAAGTCCTTTGGTTGGATGAATGTAGCCAGGGCGGAACATGTAAGCCTTCCTGAAGGGAAGTTGGAGCAGGTGATTTTCGGTCTTGCCCTTTATTCTGGCCCACATGCGCTTTCCTTTCTCCGTGCTGTCTGTTCCGCTTCCTGATACGTAATTGAAAACCATATCCGGATTCAAGCCCGCCAGCAAACCTGCCACGTGCATAGTAAGATCATAGGTTAATCGCCCGTACTCCGTTTCATTCATTCCAACAGATGATACGCCCAAGCAAAAAAAGCAAGCATTGTACCCCTTCAATTGGGGAGCAATTGTTGAGAGGTCAAAGAAATCTTTGTGCACAATCTCAGTTAGCTTCGGATCGGATATTCCACATGGCTTCCTGTTGATTACCAAAACATGCTCTACATCCGGATGTTGGAGGCACTCGTGCAAGACGCCCTCGCCTACCATTCCCGTAACTCCTGTAACGATTGCTCTTATGCTTTTCTTGGTTGGATTCGGCTGAATGGACATGTGGGCTCCTACTTTCATCCCTTGATTTATACTTGTATCTTATACGATCAGGTGATGAAAGTCTAAGGCAAGCTCACTGTGTCCGCATAAACCCGCAATGTGTGCTTTTGGACAAATATAACGGAACTACCGTGTGTCCCCAAAACGACGATCTCCCCTGTTTGGGCTCCTATAGCGGATCTCCAGTTATCTCAAGTCCGCCAAACGGCCTCACTAAAATCACATCCTATCCAACTTGCTTTTTAACCTGACTCTCCACCATTTCCCTCGCACTTTACCCAACAGGTTATCCTGACCGCTGACCCAAGCCTGGGACCTTTTTGGTTCGCAGCGTCCCCATTAGCAACTTTAGCTGCAACAAAAAAAGATGCCTTTTTTTTGGCATCTTAGAATCAATCATAACTACATTATCAACGTTTTATTTTATAGAATTCATGATATAACTTCATTAGCGCCCTTTTTTCGATCCGCGATACATAGGAACGGCTTATTCCCAGCTCTTTGGCAATCTCACGCTGCGTCCGCTCTTCCCCGCCATGCTCCAAGCCAAAGCGCCCGATTACCACTTCTTTTTCCCGCTCGTCAAGTATATCCAGGTTCTTGTATATCTTGGACTTCTCGATCTTAAGCTGCACCTTGTCAACAACATCATCGGCTTCCGTACCCAAAATATCAATCAATGTAATTTCGTTGCCTTCTTTATCCGTTCCGATCGGATCGTGAAGCGACACGTCCTTGCGGGTTTTCTTGAGGGACCTCAAGTGCATAAGTATCTCATTCTCGATACATCTGGCAGCGAATGTAGCCAGCTTGGTTCCTTTGTCAGGTGAAAAGCTCTCAATCGCCTTGATCAAACCAATCGTTCCAATTGAGATCAGGTCTTCCAGGTCCTCTCCTGTATTATCAAACTTCTTGACGATATGCGCCACAAGTCGCAAGTTGTGCTCGATCAGCAGGTTGCGGGATTTCTGGTCGCCTTCGGCCATGCGGCGCAGATGCTTCTCCTCGTCTTCCTCCGTTAATGGTTGAGGAAACGCATTGTTTTTCACATAGGAAACGAGCAGCATCAATTCTTTGATAAAAAAAGCAAATGCAGTAAAGAAACCAGGCACTCCATCATCACCCCATGCGACAGTATTATTAGAGTGTATGTGGGCTTAGGCGGATGCGTGCCTGTACGTCAATAAAAGTTGTAATGATCGATGAGTCTCACTTCTTATCTACTTGAAGCAAGCTTATACTTTTCACGGAGAAAGTATCTTTAAGCTTCTCCTCCGAGATAACATTAAGCTTCAACAGGCTGGTAATTTTGGCTGGGTCTGCTCGCGATAACATGCGCCATACATCCGGATCGGGGAGAGCCTCGTAAAGTCTCTGATCATCGTACTCCTTACGCTCCTGGCGAACAATCTTCACCTTGTAGCTGCCAGCCTCAAGCTCACCTGTCTCCAACTGCTCACAATGGGCAATAATGTCGCTGCGCAATGCCGCGAGCTCCAGCTCGATTTCCTTATGCTTTTTTGATCCATCGGCTCACACTCCTCTTTACAACATTGTTATGCGAAGAGTAGTGTTTTAGGACAGGAATTCACCAGCTAGCTTACTTGAAAATGCGTGTAACTGCAGCCTTCCTTCGTTTTCTTCACTTCCAGAATCGCCGGGATCGCTTGTTTCAGCTCCTGTACATGCGAGATTACGCCAATCATTCGTCCCGTTTGCTGCAGGTCAATGAGCGTATCGATCGCTTTGTTCAAGGATTCCTCGTCCAGTGAGCCGAAGCCCTCGTCAATGAACATCGTCTCGATTGAGATTCCCCCCTCATAGGATTGAATGACATCAGCCATACCAAGTGCGAGACAGAGGGATGCATTGAATTTTTCCCCACCGGACATCGTCTTCACATCCCTCAGTTGGCCAGTATAATTGTCATACACATCCAGGCCGAGACCGCTCTGCTTGCCCCGTTTCTCCAGACGGTCGCTGCGCACCAGGTAATATTGTCCGTTCGACATTCGCTGCAGCCGCTGATTGGCGGTATGAATGATTTTCTCAAGAAACTCGATTTGCAAGTACCGCTCAAACGATATTTTCTTGC
>JARBUQ010000285.1 GCA_029239545.1 Paenibacillus sp. | reverse complement strand
GCGGGATTTCCTCCGCTTAAAGTCTCAAAGCTGCCATTACTCACCAGATTTGCCGCAAGCACTGGGGCCTGGCTAGAAACGAGCAGCCCTAGAGCGAACAAAAGAGCCGCACACCATATGAATCTTGTTTTCTGAAAAATGATCATTAACTGGCCTCCTTAAATTTTATATGCATCACATCTTACACTTGTTACATACTTGTATCTTTAATAGCAAAACAAAGCCTCTTCACCACCTCCTTAATGGGACAGCCTGAAAGCTTCATACTCGATGACCGCTATAAAGGAAGCTGCCTACCGATCATGAAGCCTCCTTACAAGAGCTTGCGGCTCCTCCAACCCGGACCAATACATCTTCATTGTCTCTTCCAGCTCACTTAGGTGGACATCAACGGGAAACAGATCGCCAATACATTTGGAATGAATAATTTGATCCGGCTGCACCCCAAGCGACTTCAGATCCTCCTTGCTCCACACCTTGCTGTTCACACGGTCGTATACGGACAGAAATCTGGCTTCGGCAATCATGCTGAGCTGGACGTCCGGATCCAAACACTGCTCAATGAACAGCTGGGCTAACGCCTTATTGCTGCTGTCAGCTGCCACCATCATGCCATTAGCGATCAACATCCCTCCTTTATCAAATCCAACCGGAAATGGAGCTATATTATAGTAGGGATCGTTCTGTTTGCTAAGCGCCAGGGTCGAGGTAAGAGTCATCGCTACCCTTCCCTCCTCGAACAGCTGCTGCCCCAGGAAGATATCATTGATCGCAAAAATTGGAACCGTTCTGTGTCGATAGATCATGTCCTGCATGAATGATAGCGCATACATCCAATCGAGCAAGGAAGCTTCTTTTCCTTCCTTCCCAATGGGATCAGCACCTTTTTTCAAAGCAAAAACCGGCCACCTTGTAGCTGCTGAGGATAAGGCCATTCCATATAAATCGATTAACCCATCGTCATCCGTATCCAAGGTTAAGCTCTTCGCAGCGGAGATGAACTGATCGATTGACCAGCCAGTTCTGGGCAGTTCTACATTGTATCTTTGGAAGACATCCTTCCGATAGGCTAAAAAAACAGGAGAGTAGGTCACAGGTGCGGCAAATAATTGTTTGTCAAACACAAAAGAATCGTAAATTGGAGGTGGGATTTGATCCTGACTGACAATAGAAGAGGAAATGGGAGTAAAGGCGTCTTTGGGCATGAAGCGAAATTGCTGATCGGAAGCGATGAAGAGGTCCGCCTTAATTCCAAGAGCACTGAGCTCCTCAAATAAAGATTCTTTGTAAGGAAGAGTCAGCATCTTAATCTCCACGCCTGGACAGCGTTCTTCGAACATCTGAATCAGAATGGGCAATGCTTTGATACAGAACATCGAAGGATACGGGCATACAATAACTAATTCGTTCTTCTCCAGCTGTTGAACCTGCACCGTCTCCGACACTACGGTTCCTTTACCTGCAAGCTTAACCACAAGCTGCTCATTCTGCAGCTCAAGCAAGGCTCTTCGAACAGACGTGCGGCTAATCCCATACTTCTGGCTGAGTTCAGTCTCTGAAAGTAAATATTCACCAGAACGGATGTAACCGGACTTGATCTGCACCCGAAGCACTTCTGCCAGCTCCGAGTAACAAAATTCCGTGTTTCTCTTCATTTGCTCATCAGCTCTCTTCGTTATATTAAAATAGTAAATATTGCCAGAGAGTATGTAAAAAATAGTAGTGGCCGTGTACCATACTTGTACTAATAGTATAAGCTTGAAAGAATGGCTCGAGCAAGCTTTTTTTTCAGATCGTTAACAAAAACTTGAAGCCATCAGCTGCCCGCTTTGAAGCTTAGGAAACACAGGGCTGGACAGACATGTCAGACAGGCCATGTGCATACTTTATAGTATTGCTGTGTGCTGTCAGCTTTCTTGACATGTACATATTTTGTAGGCGAGAGGGTGTGAAATGAACCATGTGTGGAATTACAGGATGGGTCGATTATCGCAAAGACTTAACTCATTATCCTTCCATTCTAATCAATATGACGGATACGATGGCGCTTCGAGGACCTGATGCTTCAGGAAATTGGCTTACGACTCACTGTGCGCTCGGTCACCGCAGGCTAAGCGTTATGGATCCCGAGAATGGGGCACAGCCCATGACCCGCCGCAGAGGCGACTATGCCTTTACGATTGTTTATAACGGAGAGTTATATAATGCACCGGAGCTCAAGCGGGAATTGGAACTGCGCGGACACCGGTTCTCTACCACTTGTGATACCGAAGTGTTATTGGTTTCTTTCATTGAATGGGGCCGCTCCTGCGTAGACCGATTGAATGGAATATTCGCTTTTGCCATATGGAGCGAGGAAGACGAAAGCTTGTTCGCAGCAAGGGACCGCGTCGGCGTTAAGCCGTTTTTTTATTCTTACTCGCACGGCTCGTTCCTGTTCGGCTCCGAGCCCAAAGCGATTCTGGCTCATCCCAGCTTCCAGCCTGAGGTCGATCGCGAAGGGTTGGCTGAGCTGTTCATCATCGGACCGGCGCGAACACCGGGCAGCGGAATTTACCGCGGCATGGCGGAGCTTAAGCCAGGTCATTGCATGGTTGTAGATGCGAACGGAGTCAGCATCAAGACGTATTGGCAGCTCGAGAGCCGTCCGCATGAGGACGATATCGAGGCAACGGCTGCCCAGGTGCGTGAGCTGCTGATTGATACGGTAGAGCGTCAGCTGGCCTCTGACGTTCCGGTATGCACGCTGCTCTCAGGGGGTCTCGATTCGAGCGCACTGACAGCCATTGCCGTGGACTCGTACAAACGGAACGGGAAAGGCACCCTTCATACTTATTCCGTCGATTATGTCGATAATGACAAGCATTTCAAATCCAGTGTATTCACACCAAACAGCGATGCGCCCTGGATTGAGCGAATGGTCGACCATCTGGGCACGGTCCAGCATAATGTCGTGTTCGACACTCCCGAGCTCGTAGATTCGCTGCGGGAGACCGTGTATGCACGCGACATGCCGGGTATGGCCGACATCGACGGCTCGCTCTACTTATTCTGCCGCGAGATTAAGAAAGGGGCCACGGTTGCGATCTCCGGCGAGGCTGCCGACGAAATCTTCGGCGGCTACCCGTGGTTCCACCGCGAGGAATCGCTGAATGCGAACACGTTCCCGTGGTCGCTCTCAGCCGACACGCGGCTCAGCATTATGTCGCCGGAGCTGCTCGACTGGCTGCAGCCCCAGGCGACGCTCGACGCGCGCTATGAGCAGGCGCTCTCCGAAGTGCCTCGTCTCGCCGGCGAGACAGGCCAGGCCCGACGCATGCGCGAGATGTCTTACCTTAACATTACCCGCTTCATGCCGACCCTGCTCGATCGCAAGGACCGGATGAGCATGGCAGTAGGGCTCGAGGTGCGGGTCCCTTTCTGCGATCACAGATTGATTGAATATGTGTGGAATATCCCCTGGGAGATCAAGACTTCCGGCGACCGTGAGAAAGGCATTCTGCGCAAAGCTCTTAAGGGTATTCTTCCTGATGATGTATTAACCCGTAAGAAGAGTCCCTACCCGAAGACTCACAATCCGAACTACTTGCACGCACTACAGAGTCAGCTGCTGGACATCTTGAACGAACCGTCCTCTCCGATTCTCCAGTTTATCGATGTGAATCGGGTTCGCAAGCTGGCCGAGTTGGATGCTTCGCAGATGAATTTGCCCTGGTTCGGCCAATTAATGTCCGGACCGCAATTGCTTGCTTATCTCGCAATGATGAATATGTGGCTGAAGGAGTATAAAGTGGCGGTTATACGCAGCTAGTCCCTCCAGACATCGACATTTGCTTGGACACACATTGAGAAGCCTGACTGGAACTTCACCAGACCAGTCAGGTCTTGGCTATTGTGTTCAGTTTGGCGCGGGGGAGAGCAGGCCTTGTCCTACTCTGAAACCAACTCCCCTCCTCACTCGCAACCGATCATGGTGGCACACATGGATAGGATCACTCCCATAGTCTTGGTTCCAATAAGTCACGTACTGTAGAACCTACATCTAATTTCCCTCTGAACCCCACTTATTCGTCTTGTAGCTGTAAAACCTACATCTATTTTTTCGTGTTTCCCTCAATCGGGCCGGATCTCACCGAATTAGCTGCAGGAAATGCAGCTATTTCCATCCTACATCCAAATAACGGGAAATTACCTGCAGGTTATGCAGGTAATCGTTGTATTTAGAGAACAAAGAGGAATGCTCGAGATTGGATGTTCGGCATGCAGGCAAGGCAGCTAGGCAAGTGCGGGGATATAACCCTTCTTGAAAACGTGGTACCATTCTTCCAACTGCTCTTCTTTCAACACACCCAGCTTCTCCAGAATATCCCTAGTGAACTCAACAGCCCCGCTTCCGTTAGCCGTGATCAAGCTCCCTGCACTGACGGATTGAGCGCTAACGTAATGGTGATCTCCTTTATAGTTCGGAGCACTTTGCTTCAGATATTCCAACGTGTTGCCTGTATGTTGATTGTTGTCGAGGAATCCATGATTGCCCAGAAAAGCAGTAGCATCACATATAGCCGCAATGGGTATATCTTGTTGGACGAAGTATTGGACCAATGTGCTGATTCTCAGGTTCTTCTCGTCTCTCCAGCCTGTGCCTCCAGGAATGATCAGCATAGCCACATTCGAGATATTCGCCATCTCATCAAGCACATAGTCGGGAAGCACGCGCAATCCACCCATAGAAACCTTTGGTTCATGATCAATAGCTATCGTCTTCACTTGATAGTCGGTTGTGGATCTGTTCAGCTCTGCACTCACATAGCTGGCTTCCCAATCTGCGAACCCGTCTGTTAATACGATTAATACTGTTCTCTTCATTGCTTATCGCTCCTCGTCATTAAGTTTCTACTTGTATAATAAACAAACATCACTGACAGATGCAGTCAGTGATGTACGAGCAAACTTAAATTGCAATTTCCATCTTCACAGACGGGTGATACTTGTAATCGATTAGCTTGAAATCTTCAATCGTGAAATCATCAAAATGGCGCACTTCAGGATTAATCCAAATCTGCGGAGCCGGGTATGGGGTACGTTGAATTTGTTCTTGTAAAGGTTCTACATGTCTTTCATAGATATGAGCGTCATTCATATAAAAAGTCAACGTTCCTAACTCATAATCCGTTACTTGCGCTACCATTCTCTGCAAAATATAATATTGAAAAATATTAAAAGGGTTGCCAAGTGCGATGTCGTTCGACCTTGCCGTAACTATTAAATGAAGTTTCCCCTGCTTGACCAGCCATTGATTGTTCCACACGCATGGGTATAATTCCATCTGATCCAGATCATCTATGTTCCAGAGTGAGAGGACATGTCTTCTGGAAGCCGGATTATTCCTTAATCCCTCAATTAATAGTTGGACTTGATTCGTAATTTGACCTTTTATCATTATGGGCTTACCTAACTGGTAGCCGTATGCTTTTCCAATGTTATTATGCGAGTTGGTCCATTCTTTCCAGATCTTCACGTTGTGGTCATCGAGATAGGAGCAATCACTTGTCCGTTTCACATAGAACCATAACATCTCATGAATAGCAGATTTCCAGGGCACCCACTTGGTCGTAAGAATAGGAACCTCTGAGTTGTCAAAATGCATTTGTCGGCTAATGACACTTTTCGTATAAGCAGGAGTTCCATCCGCCCAAACCGTTCTCACCTGCTGGTCCTTGTCCCAATCCCCATGATCAAGTATATCCATCACCAAATTTTTATAAGTTTCATCCATGATCCCCATTAGAGATTAATCCCCCATTCTCAAGTTAGTTACAATATTCGTTGTGATGCCCCTTAACCCCTTTTGGGTGGAGTAATGCAGCTGCAACCCCAATGGCCACGTAGACATAGCTGCTCCAATTCAACGATTGCTCCGAGCAGGACATTAACCACTGTAGAAGTATAATATTAAGACAAGATTGCGGAAGAAGCAAAATAAGGAGACTTATCATGTGATCAGCAGCTCTTCAAGGTTGGAAAATATTGGGTAAAATAACAGCCTTGCATTACACTATCCCTTGTACTGGCTCCGATAGCTGCCAGGTGGAACGCCTGTCGTCTGTTTGAATATACGCGAAAAGTTTTGGGCTGACGTATAGCGAAGCCTCTCTGAAATCTCTTTGATCGGCATGTCGGAATGAATCAGCCATTCCTTCGCTTTTTCCATCCTGCAGCTTATGAGGTAATCGCCGAAATGTTGTCCCGTTTCCTCCTTGAACCATCGGCTCAGCGTCGGCTGGGAAATTTGCAATTCATCGACCAGCTTCTGCAGCGAGAGATCGGTTTCGACTTGTTCGTGAACAGCGGCAATCATATATTGGACCGCTTTCTTTTGCCGCGGCAGCTGTATCGTTTGAATATGATCCCGAATGGCGGAGAATACCGTATCACCGAGCCACTTCTCCAATTCGTGAATCGACTCCATACTGTAGAACTGCT
>JARBUQ010000284.1 GCA_029239545.1 Paenibacillus sp. | reverse complement strand
AGATGCCGTGAGGCAGCACGTCTGGGATATTATATCCACAATGTCCTTTAATGGCGGTGTTAATGCTCCTATGAGAACCATCGAAGGAGAGGTGGTTCAGGATGCAGATCGGTTGGATGCGATCGGTGCGATTGGGATTGCCCGAACATTCGTTTATGCAGGCTCGCGAGGCCATTCCATGTATGATCCAGAGCTGCCTTCAAGGATGTCCATGTCGGCAAGCGGGTATCGCAACGGGAAACAAACGGCTATCAATCACTTCTATGAGAAGCTGTTACTGCTTAAAGACCGGATGAATACGGAGTCCGGCAGGAGGGCTGCGGAGGAGCGCCATACTTTTTTGGAGAGTTACTTGAAGCAGTTCCTTGAAGAATGGAATGGATGATGAGGGCGAGTGGGTGATAGTTCGTGAGCGCCAGCGAAAAAGGAAATACGACTACAACCTTAGAAACCCTCTGGAGCGTTCCGCTTCAGAGGGTTTTGTGTAATGGTTCAGCCATTGATAAAGGTATAGCGTAGCCTGTATTCGCATGTGAACATAGGCTAAGTAAGTGTCCTAGCCGTAGTTGACTTTAACCGTAGGCAATAGTATACTGATCAATAACGCAATAATAGTAATTAACTATATAATAATAAGTTAAATAGATGAGGAGAATCGCCATGATCCAACCTTTGTTTCTCGCGCACGGTTCACCCATGACGGCCATAGAAGATACCGAGTACACGCGCTTCCTGGAGCAGCTTGGACCGAAGCTTAAACCTAAGGCCATAGTTATATTTAGCGCGCATTGGGAAAGTGAAGTGCTTGCCATTTCATCAACTGACGATACGTATGAGACAATTTACGATTTCGGAGGTTTCCCGCCTGATCTATACTCGATTAAATACAAAGCACGGGGCTCGAAGAAGCTTGCCGCAGAGCTGGCAGACCGATTCAAGCATAATGGCATTGAGAACAGATTGGATGAGACGCGAGGGCTCGACCACGGCTCCTGGACGATGCTGCACAGAATGTATCCCCAGGCAGACATTCCGGTTGTCCAGCTCTCCGTACATCCATACCTCGCTACAAGCGAGCAATACCGCATAGGTGAGGCGCTTCGAGGCCTGGATCAAGAGGACATCCTGATTATCGGCAGCGGAGTAACCGTTCATAATTTGCGTGTGTTGAACTGGGGAGATCGGCACGGGACTCCAGAGCGGTGGGCAACGGGCTTCGACGATTGGTTAATTGACCATATACAGAGCAGCGATAAAGAAGCATTATTCCGATATATGGAGCTTGCTCCAGCTGCCAAGCAGGCTGTGCCTACACCGGAGCATTTCGTCCCATTGTATATTGCTTTGGGAAGCGGGGATCCTGCACGTAAACCGGAGGTCATTCACCGCAGTTATGAATTCGGTACACTCAGTTATTTAAGCATGCAATTTTAATAGAACCTTTAAACATCCCTGATGTATATCCTGCTTGACAATGACATTGTGTTGACTGTATAATAGCAAGAAGATTTTATAGTTAAGGCAGCGAACAGGAGTAGTAATTTTTCGCCATCACATTAGAGAGTCGGCGGTTGGTGCAAGTCGGCAGATGGGAAGAGTGAACTCGCCTTGGAGCCATTCGGCAAGCTTGACAATCATGTTGGATCACGTAACATACGGTGTCCTTATGAGCGTCGATTGAACCGGATCGTTTACCCGCGTTAAGGGTTCAGAGTGGGTTTGAGACGAAGAACGTCTTGAGCCAACTAGGGTGGTACCACGGGAACTAGAACCTCTCGTCCCTAGCAATATGCTAGAGGCGCGGGGTTTTTCTTATGTTTACAATTTTCCATATGTTGCTGAAGGAGTCGAATATGTCATGACACAATCGGGTCAAGATCAAGTGAAAGAAAGAGAGTCTGGCTACTCTCCCCAGAAGATTGAGCCGAAGTGGCAGCAATTCTGGGACGCGAACAAAACATTTAAAGTAGAAGAAAAGTCGTCCAAGCCGAAGTTTTATGCGTTGGATATGTTCCCTTATCCGTCCGGTTCCGGGCTGCATGTAGGTCATCCCGAAGGGTATACGGCTACAGACATCGTCTCGCGATACAAGCGGCTTCGAGGTTATAATGTATTACATCCGATGGGCTGGGATGCATTCGGTCTGCCTGCCGAGCAGCATGCGCTTGATACAGGTCAGCACCCACGCGATATTACGTTCAAGAACATCGACAATTTCCGCAGACAGATCAAATCGCTTGGATTCTCTTATGACTGGGATCGCGAGTTGAGCACGACCGACCCTGATTATTATAAATGGACACAATGGATCTTCATTCAGCTTTACAATAAAGGCTTGGCCTATGTTGCTGAAGTGCCTGTTAACTGGTGCCCGGCATTGGGTACCGTATTGGCGAATGAAGAGGTTATTGACGGCCTTAGTGAACGAGGCAGTCATCCGGTTGTTCGTAAGCCAATGCGTCAATGGGTGCTTAAGATTACCGAATATGCCGAGCGATTGCTGGAGGATCTGGAAGAGCTGGATTGGTCGGAGAGCATCAAAGACATGCAGCGCAACTGGATCGGCAAGTCGAAGGGTGCAGAGGTGGCGTTCGCTGTAGAGGGTCATGAAGGCCAACAGCTTACAGTATTCACCACGCGGCCTGATACTTTGTTCGGAGCTACCTATTGTGTGCTGGCACCTGAGCATGAGCTGGTTCAGACAATTGCAACAGCGGAGCAAACAGCGGCTGTCAAGGACTATCAGGACAAGGCAGCACGCAAGAGCGATCTGGAACGAACTGATCTGGCCAAGGACAAATCCGGTGTGTTCACGGGCGCTTATGCAATCAACCCTGTGAACGGAGCCAAGGTTCCAATCTGGATTGCAGATTATGTATTAGGTGGATACGGTACGGGAGCGATTATGGCTGTTCCCGGTCATGACCAGCGAGACTGGGAGTTCGCCAAACAGTTCGATCTGCCTATTATTGAAGTTGTAAGCGGTGGAGACGTAACGAAGGAAGCATTCGCTGGCGATGGCGCACATGTGAACTCGGACATCCTGAACGGGCTGGATAATGTGGCGGCAATCGCTGCAATGATTGAGTGGCTGGAAGCGAACAGCAAGGGACAAGGCAAAATTACGTATCGTCTGAGAGATTGGTTGTTCAGTCGTCAGCGCTATTGGGGAGAGCCGATTCCGATCCTTCATCTGGAAGACGGTTCGATGAAGCCTGTACCGTATGAGCAATTGCCTCTGCTGCTGCCTGAAGTGGATGAGATCCGACCTTCGGGAACGGGAGAATCGCCGCTTGCCAATGTGACGGAATGGGTGAACACAGTCGATCCTGAGACAGGCAAACCAGCGCGTCGCGAGACGAATACGATGCCTCAATGGGCTGGAAGCTGCTGGTATTACTTGCGGTTCATCGATCCGCATAATGATCAGGAGCTTTGCTCCGATGAGCTGCAGAAGGAATGGCTGCCTGTAGACCTGTACATCGGCGGAGCGGAGCATGCCGTGCTTCACTTGCTGTATGCACGCTTCTGGCATAAGGTACTCTATGATCTTGGCGTTGTAAACACGAAGGAGCCTTTCTACAAGCTTGTTAACCAAGGTATGATTCTTGGCGAGAATATGGAGAAGATGAGCAAGTCTCGAGGGAATGTAGTCAATCCCGATGATATTGTGGGCGAATTCGGCGCTGATACATTGCGAGTATACGAAATGTTCATGGGTCCTTTGGAAGCTACGAAGCCTTGGAATACGAATGGTGTGGAAGGATCGTTCCGTTTCTTGAGCAGGGTATGGCGACTGATCGTAACTGATGATGGCGGCTTGAGTCCCAAGATTACAACGGATTCAGACACTTCGGAGTCCTTCCGTCGCGTTTGGCACAAAACGATCAAGAAGATAACCGAGGATCTTGAGGCGCTGCGCTTCAATACGGCGATCAGTCAATTAATGATCTTCGTCAACGAAGCCTATAAGACGGAGAAGCTGCCTTTGGAAGCGATGAAGCAGTTTACCCAGATGTTATCCCCGATAGCCCCGCATTTGGCTGAAGAGCTGTGGGAGCGTCTCGGCGGCAAGGAATCGATCACTTACTCCCCGTGGCCTAGCTACGATGAAGCCTATACGGTAGAGAACGAGGTCGAGATAGTCGTTCAGGTCAACGGCAAGATTGCCGACCGTGTTCGGATTGCTAACGACATCGATGAGGCTGCTATGCAGGAGATCGCGCTTGAGCTTGCCAAGGTGCAAGAAGTAATTGCAGGCAGAAGCGTGCGCAAAGTAATTGCAGTCAAAGGGAAGCTGGTTAATTTAGTGGTTGGTTAATGATTAGCTAAGTTACGCGTTCACAATAAAAAGGCTTACCTGTCGTAAGGAACAGAGACAATCGTCCTCTCCTTGGCAGGTAAGCTTCTGTTTTATTCAGACATTATTCGGCGATTTTACCGTAAAACAAGCTTTCAACCTTTTCCACATCTTCATAATACTTGGCATGAGTAATACCGATCAAACGGTTGAACATCCCGTCGAGCTCTGTAGACATCAGTTGGATTGCAGCTGCCGTAATTCCGCCTGGAACGGATACTCTTTCGCGCAAAGCTTCCGGGGTGAACCCGCCTTCGGTTAACAATTTGGCAGTCCCCAGGAGCATTTCACCGGATAACCGGGTTGCTTCGTCTCGTGGAATACCTGTTTCTTCAACGGCAGCATCAATTAACTTCTGAAGAAAAAAGGCAATGAATGCAGGACCGCAGCTCGACAAATCTGAGCTTATGCGGGTGTAATCCTCCTTAACCTCGACCGGAGTGCTAATAGCACTGAATAAATCAAACAGCAAAAGCCGATCCTCAGCGGTAATCTGATTGCCATACACGCACAAAGTGGCCCCGCTCAACATATAGTTCGTTATACTCGGAATCATCTTCACTACCTTACAGCTGAGCAAGTGCTCCAGATGCTTGACCATGACAGGGCTAGTAATGGAAACTACGATTTGAGAAGGAACAAGAACTCCTTTTAATTCGTCCAGCAGTTTTTTGTATTCAGTTGGTTTGATACATAGAAAGATAAGATCACACTCATGGACCACTTGTATGTTGGATTCCACGGCCTTAAGTCCAGGATACCGGCTCGCGAGATGCTCAGCTTTGCTGAATGTACGATTGCTTGCCACGATTTCATTAGTTTGAAGCGCTCCTGAACGTATCCATGATTCTATAAGAATACTACCCATGCTGCCTGTCCCGATAAACCCAACCTTCATCACGAATCCCTCCCACACATTTCCATGGCTCCAAGACAGTAGAACCGACCACATATTTTTTTTATGTATATGCTTGAAGTCCGACGGTAATGCAGTAAATGCATAAAATAGCGCAAATGCGGAGGTGTGGATGAAAAATATATCCTTAACATGGCAGTACAAAATAAGCGGGGTGGGGTTATTCGTTATACTTACTGCCATTTGGCTGCATCTAACACAACCATGGCTGCCGACTCCTTCTGCCGAAGGCTGGTATGTGCGCAATACAGATTTGACTAATCTTTTCGCCGGCACCCCCTCCTCATCCGGGGAGTCTGAGTCTGCAAATAACAAGCCACCCCCTTCAACCCCTACGCCAAGTACCAAGATTGCAGGTGTCACATCGAAATTGAATATCAATCTCGCTACTCTGAGTGAACTGGATGCGCTCCCGGGAATAGGTCCTGCCAAAGCACAAGCGATCCTCGACTACAGAGAGAAGTTGGGACGGTTCAAATCAACGGAGGAATTACTGCAGGTGAAGGGGATCGGAGCCAAAATCTACGAGAAAATCAAAGAAGTAACAACTGTTGATCCGTAGAGTTGCTATCTTTCAATTTGCATACGATTATGAGAAAATAAGGGGGTTGGATATATATAGAGTATAGGGAGGAAAGTATTCATGACGGAAGAACGCAAATTATCTTTGGATACGCTAGCTGTACATGCAGGACAAGAAATTGATCCTACAACGATGTCTCGGGCAGTTCCGATCTATCAGACTACATCCTATGGCTTCAAGGATGCAGAGCATGCGGCTAATTTGTTTGCATTGAAGGAATTCGGCAATATTTACACTCGTCTTATGAATCCTACTTCAGACGTGTTCGAGAAACGGATAGCTGCATTGGAAGGTGGAGTAGGTGCACTCGCTACTGCATCCGGACAAGCTGCCATTACGTATGCCATCTTGAATATTGCTCAAGCCGGGGATGAGATTGTATCTGCGACCAGCCTGTATGGCGGGACATATAACTTATTCTCCAATACGTTCCCTAAGATGGGGATCAAAGTCAATTTCGTGGACTCAAGTGATCCGGAAAATTTCCGCAAAGCGATCAATGGGAACACAAAAGCATTATATGCCGAGACCTTGGGCAATCCTAAGGGTGACGTGCTGGATATAGAAGCAGTCGCTGCCATCGCTCACGAGAACGGAATTCCGCTCATCGTGGATAATACTTTGCCAAGC
>JARBUQ010000283.1 GCA_029239545.1 Paenibacillus sp. | reverse complement strand
AACGCCTGCCACCAGCTTGTACCAGCACGCTCTGCCTGTTCCTCTTCGCTGCCCTCCGCCCCGCTCACCGCCAGAACGTACTCACCCTTGGGCTCGTGCTCCTGAACGTACAACAAGCATTGTACCGCCGTTCCACGCAGCACCTCTTCATACCGTTTGCTGATCTCCCTCATAAGAGCCACCTGCCGATCACCCAGCGTTTCCACAATGCTCTCCAATGTTTTGGCTACACGATGCGGGGATTCATACAGCAATAACGTAGCCTCCGTGTATTTGAGGCGTTCAAGCTCTAATCTTAGCGACTTTTTGTCCCGTGGGAGGAATCCGACGAACAAGAAACGCTCCGTTGACAGCCCTGAGACGATCAGGGCGCACAAAGCGGCATTAGCGCCTGGAACAGGCACAACGGGAATATGATGCTCAATCGCCAACTGGACCAGCTCATAGCCTGGGTCAGAGATAGCCGGCATCCCGGCATCACTAACAAGCGCGATCGAGTTCCCTTCTGATAGATGTCGAATTAGCTCCGGTCCGCTTGCTCTTTTATTGTGCTCATGATAACTAACAAGACGAGTCGAAATCTCATAATGGGTTAATAGCTTGCGGGTTTGTCGAGTATCCTCCGCAGCGATCCAATCCACTTCCTTGAGCACTCGAATGGCCCGAAATGTCATATCCTCGAGATTGCCGATTGGTGTACCTACCAAATATAAGGTACCTTTAGCCTCCGGGACATTCGTAAAACTTCTCTGTATATTTACCACGGCTAGCCCTCCTCTTCGATTTGTTCGACTTTTTCTCTCAGCTGTTTGGACTGTCCGTAATATATATCTTTCAACTCCTGACAATACCCGTCAGCCTCATGAACGATTAATGGCGGTAGTAGTCTTACTTCCGGCTTCCCGTCTCGGAGCGCCTCTATTAGTACCATATTCGCTTCTTCTCCTGCACGAGGATGGACGAAACGAATTCGTTTGGGCTCCAGCTTGTATTGGCGCATCCCTGTAATGATCTCTATAAGGCGTGAAGGCCGATGGACCATAGCTACGCGGCCTCCGGTCCGGACAAGCCTTGCACAAGCCGCCAGTACGTCATCTAACGTGCAGTACAGCTCGTGGCGTGCTGCTGCAATGTGTGGATTCTCATTCTGCTCACCTGATGTTACAGGCATATAAGGAGGATTAACTGTAATCAAGTCGAACTGTCCTCGTCCCAGTGTAAGATGTGCTTCCTTAAGATCTCCTTCCAGTATAGACAGCTGGTGGCCAAGTTCATTCAGATGCACATTACGAAGGGCCATATCCGCTAGCCTAGGCTGAATCTCAACCCCAACCATCTGTGCCCTCGTCCTTGTAGACAGCAATAAAGGGACGACGCCATTTCCAGTGCACAGATCGGCTATCTTGCCTTTGAACGGGACGGAACAAAATCGCGCTAACAACACCGCATCCAGTGAGAAAGCGAACACTTCCTCGCTCTGTATGATCTGAATATTCTCGGTCAGCAGATCATCCAAGCGCTCATCAGGGTGTAATAAGATATCTTCTCGCTTCATAACTGAACCTCATTTTCTCCGTAGTGGTTCTTGGCTTAACTCAAAAAACTCCAAAAAAAACCGTAGAGAACCTAAGTTCCCTACAGCTTCACGCGCTTATTTATTCAAAAAGGACAAACAGAACAAACAATCCTTCTCCGTCCGCAAATGTCCATAGTGCACGTTACATATATGGAACCCCTCGTTATACAACCGAGCCAAGTTATCATACCCTTCCCCGACGGCCTGAACCTCATCCGGAGTTCCCACTTGTGCGGTGACCGGGCTTGTCTGGCTTGCAACGGGGATGGGAAGCTGCGTCTCTTTGCGAAGAAGCTTGCGCAATTGCTGGTTCTCGATACTCAGCCGCTTGTTCTCTTCAAGAAGAAGAATAATCTGCTTCTTGAGCATTCCAGAGCGCTGATGCATCGTTCCCAATTGATCTTCCATCTCATTTATTTGCGTAAAAACGTCATTTTTCTCCACGGTCCCACCCCAACGCCGAAATCCGCTAACCTTGTGCCACAACATCCTCGAACGGGAATGTCTCTACTTTACCATTTTCCATTAGCTGAACGCGAATAATTCGCTCGTCTACCTTAAGTCCAATGACTTTACCATTCCCTAGTGAAGTCACTACGTAGCTCCCAATCCTCGGAAGCTCCTCGCGGACGCTCTCATACTGATCATGCTCGTACTTCAAGCAGCACATCAATCTGCCGCACAAACCGCTAATCTTGGTTGGATTCAACGATAAATTCTGATCCTTCGCCATCTTGATAGAAACCGGTTCGAAATCTCCCAGAAAAGAGGAGCAGCATAAAATTCGGCCACACGGACCAATCCCACCAAGCATCTTGGCTTCGTCGCGAACACCAATCTGTCTTAACTCTATTCTCGTACGGAACACGCTTGCCAAATCCTTGACGAGCTCCCGAAAATCAATTCGACCTTCTGCGGTAAAATAGAAAATAATTTTGTTTCGATCAAACGTATATTCAACGTCCACCAGCTTCATCTTGAGCTGATGCTCCCGTATTTTGTCCTGGCACACGTGCAGAGCGTTCTGTGCAGCCTGCTTGTTCTCATCCACTAATCGGGCATCCGCGCTATTGGCTACACGAATGACTCGCTTCAATGGTAACACAACATCTGAGTCTTTCACAATACGCTTGCCGATTACCACCTTTCCATACTCTACACCTCTTGCGGTTTCGACTATGACGGCATCATCTTTCTCTATGGGAAGATCGAGCGGATCGAAATAATAGATTTTTCCCGCTTTCTTGAAGCGAACTCCAACAACGCTGTACATTTCTTCCCCCCTAAAGCTTTTCTGTAAGAAAAGCACTTCGTAAGCATCATCTTAACTTTCCGTCAGGAAAGTTTACATCGTAAGCATAAGCCAAGCTTTTCTGCAAAAAAACACTTCATGCCTTCTGAACCGATATAAAAAAATGTTCCAACACCAATTGAGCGTTTGCGTTAAAACGAACACGCTTGCGTGATTCAATGGCCTTCTCCATACATTCCACCCATATGCCTGCACCTCGAGTAAAGGCTTGCGTGGTCAGCCAATCGATCTGATCTATAAACACGACACGGTCTCTCTTGCCGCTGCATATATGAATAATGTCCTTCAACCACAAAACAATCATATCAAAAAACAAATCCATATGATCACTTACATTGGTTTTGATTACTTTTTGCTGAATCGCCCCGATGACAGGAAGCTTGCTTATGGCATCCTTCATCAATTGTAACACCGCATTTCTGGTTTCTGCAAATTCATTTAATTGGGACAACGTTCTGGCGGCCTCAATACCTGAGGTTAACTGCACTGCACAGCGCACGAGTTCCTTCGACAACCCTTCTGCCGTAAGGATGCTCTCCATCTCATCGGCCGGCATTGGGGTGAATGTAACCCACTGGGCTCTGGACTTAATCGTGGGCAGCAGCGCCTGACCGTTCTCCGTAATAAGAATGGCTACCGCCGGAGAACCCGGCTCCTCCAGAAATTTCAATAAACTGTTGGAGGCCTGAACGGTCATTCTATCCGCTTCATGGATTATATATATTTTAGTGCCTGCCACAGCCGAACGATATGCGAATTGATGCTGCAGCTCACGAATTTGGTCAATCTTAATGCTGGCACCGTCAGGCTCAACCCAGAACAGCTCCGGATGATTGCCGTGCTCCACCTTGCGGCAGGAAAGGCATGTTCCGCAAGCATCGTCCTGCAGGGTCTCACAGTAGATCGCCTGCGCGAACGTCCTGGCCATTTGTCTTCTGCCCGTTCCTGAAGGCCCAGCGAATATATAAGCATGAGATACTTTGGAATGGCGCAAACTATTCTGAAGCAGTTGCTTCACTCTTTCTTGTCCTGCTATCATTTGAAAAGACATGCCATACATCGCTCCACACAAGTTCTTAAATATTTTTAGAAAAACAAGTTGATCAACAGGCCGCGAACCTCACCCATTTTTACTAACAAATCAATCTTGCCTTGCTCTGTTTCTAACATAGAATCCGCCATATCCAACAAATACCGGTCAATTTCATCCAACAGCTTGTAACGCTTTCCCCGGCCTCTGCGATCCCAGCCCTTCGTATCTTTGATCGAAATGCCTCGTCGCACAGTCTCCTCCAGGAACTGCTTAACCATCTGTTTGTACAGACGAAGCTCCCGAACGGTCATTGATTTGGCTAATCGCTCCCCTTGCACCTGGATTTGCTTCAGCATCCGGTTCAATTGCTCCAGATTTGCTTTTTCATCCTGGTGGTGTAGGGTGTCAGAGAAATTCTTGGACGGAAGGGGGGCCGGAGTAGAGTTGTCTGCGGGTTGTATGATCTTGCCGAATGGGCGCCAGCCCGGATTAATTTTCACTACCTGTCCCTACCTTCAGAAATGCTCGAATCGCTCAACTGGAAGCACGAACACCGCTGCCCCGCCAACTTGAACCTCAACAGGGAAAGGAATATAAGAATCCGTCGTTCCGCCCATAGGAGAAACAGGAGTAACAAGCTGTTCTCTCACCTTGCAATTGGCTTTAATTACCTGCATCACTTCCTGAATTCGTTCATTCTCAATCCCGATCATAAAAGTGGTGTTGCCTGCTTTAAGGAACCCACCTGTACTAGCAAGCTTGGTCGCGCGGAACCCCTCTTTAACCAGTGAATTCGACAGACGATTGCTGTCTTTATCTTGTACAACCGCAATAACTAATTTCATTCGATTCCCTCCTTCAACGTTTTGCGAAGCCGTGTAACTTACTATACCATAATTTTACGAAAACGTTTTCATCTTTTTTTGGTGCTTAATTCCATTATACTACAATTTTGTGTAATTCGTATTGGATAAACGGTTCATTCTTTCGTCCAAAACATCCTTTATCCGAGTATGAATCGATTGAATATCTCCGTCTGCATCAATTCGAACGATTCTGTCCGGAAATTGGATAAGCAGCTTGCGGTAGCCTTCCTGAACCTTCTGATGAAACTCCTGCTTTTCCAGATCCAAACGATTCAATTCACGATTCCCATCTGCATGAATCCGGGATAATCCGACCTCGGGAGATACGTCAAGCCACAGGGTTAGATTCGGCATCGCTCCCTCAATGGCAAATTCATTGATCCTCCACACCTCATCCATTCCCAAACCGCGTGCATAACCCTGATAAGCCAAACTGCTGTCTACGAAACGGTCACACAACACCACACTTCCTGCCTGAAGCGAGGGTATCACTTTCTGGGTTAAATGCTGTCTGCGCGCTGCTGCATAGAGCAGGGCTTCGGTCCGTGCATCCATCTCTGTATTGCTGGTATCCAAAATGACATTTCTGATCTGCTCGGCAATAGGAATCCCGCCTGGCTCTCTCGTAGAAATGACCGTATGCCCTTTATGCTGTAAATCATTCTCTATCATCCGGATGGCCGACGTTTTACCTGCTCCCTCGCCACCTTCAATACTAATAAAATATCCACTAAACAAGGCTCTGTTCCATTCCTTTCTAACTCTCCTTACCCAACAAGCAGGAATGCCTAAACATTCTCCGCATACTCCCTTATTCTAGATCGAGGGGCTGTTCTCCTGCTAGAATCGCCCATTATTGCTGATGCACGAGCACCGTTCGTAGAGTAAGGTCTCGGCAGCCTTGGAACCTTGCACCCAGCTCAGCCAATCGGGTTAAATAAGCAACAGTCCGAGCTGTTATTAACTCGCCTGGGTAGAGGACCGGGATTCCCGGGGGGTAAGGGATAATCATTTCTGCAGCAATCCGATTGACGGAATTGGCCAGTTCAACCTTGTCCGCGTCGTGTCCATTTCCATTAACAGCCGGAAGCTCCATATATACTGGCTGAGAGACGAATAAATGCCTGTCTGTCTGATTGCTTTGTGTTTCTTCTATTATAGTGCTGCTCTGTACCCGTTCAGGCTCAGGAACACTCAGAGTGACAGCAATTCTCCGAAAAGCTTCTATTGCTCGGGCAAGCTCCTCATCCGATGTAACTGGACTAAGCGCAAGCAGCACATATTCGGGATCGGCCATCTCTACTATGCAGCCATGCCCTTCCAGCTCCTGTTGGAGCTGATAGCCCGATAACGACCTGTCTGCCGCCCTTACGGCAATCTTGAATGGATCCAACGATTCATAAGCCGGACTCGGAGCTGGCGGGAGCACCTCTAACACAGTACATAGCTCGGTTAGCTGCTGATGGAATGCATATACACGGTGAAGTGCCGTTTCTACTAGAGAATACCCTTCAGTGTGCATAAGCCGTCGGCTCAGATCAAGGGAAGCCATGATCGGATACGATGGACTTGAGCTCTGCAGCATGGCTAGCCGTTGTCTAAGTATACCACGGTCTATCCGATTTCCTTGCACATGAAGCATCGCGCCCATAGTAAGTGATGTCAGCATCTTATGTGTAGATTGTACAGCGGCATCTGCTCCAC
>JARBUQ010000282.1 GCA_029239545.1 Paenibacillus sp. | reverse complement strand
ATACAGGAAGAAAAAAGGTAAAGCCTCCTCAAATTTTGAGGGGGCTTTACCTTTTTAACTAAAACAGGGACTTTTTCAGTGGCCTCGAAGTTCACCAGTAAGGACCTTGGTGGTTGAGTTCATGAGGCGTCTGGGGCTTGTGCAGAACAGCCACTGGCATAAGCGGACTGTGGTTCCGTTATTGTCGCTAAAATCACTGAAAGTAAGATTTCGCGGCCACACGTTCCGCTATCGCCAGGAAAATCGGCCTAATCTCTGGGTTTTACCCACATTAACGGAACGTGTGGCCGCCAAAATGACGATTTACCTTGTTCGGGACGGAACGTGCGTCCGCGAAAAATGACAAATTAAGCTCACCCCCCGCTTTTGGCTACCCTAACGAACACAGACACTCTTATCCGCATCTCTCTGTCCCATATTTTCAGCCCGATTGGAGACCCGAGACCCATAGCAGTCTGGGAGTTCGTTATATGTGCAGTTCATTTCCGAGCATACAGCTAGACATACAGCCCTGCTCAAGATGAGCAGGGCTGTATGTCTAACTAGTCGATGTTTATTTAAATACGGGCTCCTTGAACGTAGCCAGCTTCTCCAGTGAATTCTTCTCTACCTCAGCATGGAGACTGTTGCCATGGGAGTCCATCGTCACGATTGCTGCGAAGCCTTCCACCTGAAGATGCCACATTGCTTCCGGAATTCCGAATTCCATCAAGTCCACACTGTTTACTTTCTTGATACATTCCGCATAATATTGAGCAGCCCCGCCAATTGCATTCAGGTAGACTGCGCCGAATTCTCCAAGTGCTGCCAATGTCTTGGGTCCCATACCACCCTTGCCGATAACCGCGCGGATACCGAATTTCTTAATGATATCCCCTTGGTAAGGCTCCTCACGGATGCTTGTCGTAGGTCCTGCTGCTTTCACATGCCATTCTCCGCTGTCATCCTTGGCCATTACCGGTCCGCAATGATAGATGATGTGGCCGTTCAAATCAACCGGAGCGTCATGATCCATCAAATAACTATGCAGAGCATCACGACCAGTGTGCATCTCGCCATTAATAACGACAACATCGCCTACACGAAGCTCACGGATCTGTTCTTCAGTAATTGGAGCTTGAAGCACGATCTCGCGGCGTTCCTCCTGAACCTTCTCAGCTGGCTCCGTGCTTGTCATCGGCACAGACTGTCCGCCTTCATAAATCCATTCGTTAATCTCGCCCGTCTGTGGATCTATCAACACGCCTTGACGACGGAAAGCCCAGCAATTGTAAGCAACCGAGACGAAGAAGCTTGCCGGCAAGCGGTTCATTACACCAATTTTGCAGCCTAACAGGGTTACTTGGCCCCCGAAGCCCATCGTGCCGATACCCAGCTTGTTCGCATTCTCCATCACATACTCCTCAAGCTGCTGCAGATCCGAATTAGGGTTCACATCATCCACAGAACGGAACAATTGATGCTTGGCTAATTCGTATCCTGTAGTCCGGTCTCCGCCGATCCCTACACCTATGAAGCCCGCGCTGCAGCCTTGTCCCTGAGCCTGATACACGGCATGCATAATGCATTTGCGGATTCCATCAAGATCACGTCCAGCCTTGCCTAACCCTTCCAGTTGAGCAGGCAAGCTGTATTGAATGTTTTTGTTCTCACAGCCGCCGCCCTTCAGGATGAGGCGGACATCAATTACATCCTTTTCCCATTGCTCAAAATGAATAACCGGAGTACCCGGACCCAGATTATCTCCGCTATTAGCTCCTGTGAGTGAATCTACAGAGTTCGGACGAAGCTTGCTGGCCTTCGTAGCTTGACGAATCGCCTCCAGAATCTGCTTCTTCATTACGATCTGGTTGGCGCCAACCGGACAATGTATAATGAAAGTCGGCATTCCTGTATCCTGACATATGGGTGATACATTACATTCTGCCATCGTAATATTCTCCGCAATCGTAGAGAGCGACAGCGCAGAGCGCGTGCCTGCATCCTCGAGCTGCTGAGCCTTCTGGACCTCTCTTCTTACGTCCGCCGGCAAATTCGTTGAGGTTTCAACAATTAATTGATATACACTTTCCTGAAAAGATTTCATGATGACAAGTTATCCCCTCTCCATCCTAATACAAGCATCATACCATTTTTTGAGGTCATTTTCATGCGTTATGTGCTATCATACTAATACAACAACTGACTGTCGCTTAGAAGGGAAATTGCCTGATGACTACTTTCATACTTAGAGTTCTTGTTCTATTTCTTATTGGTACATCCTTCATCCTGCCTCAAATTCATTCACGGAGCGAGGTTATGTTCTCCGACCAGGTGGCAGTCCTCATGTACCATCACATAGATGATACCGACGGAAGCTCTGGCACGATTACAACCCAGCTGTTCCGGGATCAGCTTACCTATTTGAGGGATAAGGGCTACAGCTTCATTTCTCAGCAGGACTTCCATCAATTCATGGAGGGAGCCGCAGTGCCGGACAATGCCGTTATGGTTACCTTCGACGATGGCTATGAGAGCTTTTATACCCACGCCTACCCTGTCTTGACCGAAATGAATGTACCCGCTGTTAATTTCATTATTACCGAAACTTTGAATGATCCGACCGGTCATAACATCCCGTTCATGAGCCGCGATCAGATTCGGGACATGACGATGCGATCCGACTTGATCCAGGCGGAATGTCACACGAATAGTCTGCATCATAAGGACGAGCGCAACCAAGCTTTCCTGACCTCACGTCTCATGTGGAATAACACACTGGAAACCGAAGAAATCTATAAAGAACGGATTCTGAACGATACTTCGTTCTGTCTGCAAGAGGTCGAGGATATAACTGGGAAGGGAGTCCAAGACTTAGCCTACCCGTTCGGCATTTATTCGAAGCAAGCCTCCGAGCTCCTCCAACAAGCAGGTGTGCGCTATGCGTTCACGATTGTGCCGGAGATGGCCACCCGGCAAGTGAACCGTATGCAAATTCCGCGTATTAATGGGGGGAGCCCGTTCATCACCCCTGAACGACTGCATCAGACGATTCTAAGAAGTGCCCAGGCTAAGTGACGATTCCCTGAACATGCATTTGCTGTGCAAGCAGCAAGCTTCCCAGCTCCACAGCTTCACACATCCAACCCGTGCCGCTCTCTCAGATGCTCCGAGATCGAAGTGAACTTGAAGCTATTCAAGATATGCTCAAGCTTCGACTCGGTTCGTGCCACATTGTAATAGTGGATGAAGCTCTCCTTGAGGGGCAAGCTCAGCCTGCTGTCTTGTGCGTTGACTTCTCTAGGATGCAAATATACGATGGAGCTCTTGCCTTGCTTATTTGCGGAGCGTATCGCTTGTTTGATGAATAGCTCCGGGAAGAAGCGGAAGTAGAAACCTCCTGAATATCCCATATTGCGTCCCGCCAGCTTCATCACTGACATCGGAACCTCATAAATGCCCAGCTCTCTGCCGTTGATGCGGGGTTTATGAATTTCGGTCGGAGCATCCGGGATCCCATACAAAAACGTTTTGACTGGAAAAATACTCGCATCATACTTCATGCCCAGCTCCTCCAAAGCCTCCAGATAATGCAAATTGCTTTCCACTATCGACCAGGATGGCGCTCGGTAACCAAGTACCCGCGTGCCCGTAATATCCTCGAGGATATCCATCGACTTCTTCACATCTGCCTTGAACTCCTCATACGTCTGCCTGTAGGCCAACTGATGACCATATCCATGAGAAGCCACATCATGGCCTTCACGCGCAATAGCTTGCACGACATCCGGATATTGCTCCCCGATGTACCCCAGCACGAAGAAGGTTGCTTTACAGTTGGCTTCTCTGCATAGTCTCAGCAATGTATCCATATTGGCTCTGAAGCCGGAGGGCTTGCTGAGATCGGGGGTAACATCATCATAATTGGCATGATACCACTCCTCTATATCAAACGTAAGCATATTGGAAACCCGCTGTGTGCTGTTTGAAGCCGAACCTCGGTTAGTCAATTTTCTTGCGCCCCTTAATCGCGAATGAAGTGCTGAACATGTTAGCAAACAATCCGCCGCCGTTACTTTTAGTTACAAATTTGAAAGGATGATAAATACTCAGAAATTCAATCTGCTCGAAGCCATATTCCTGATACACCTGCTTCAGCTCATCCATGGCATACATCTGATCGAACTTGGTATCCTTTTCGAACAATCTCAGAAGCTTTCTTTGAATGGAGCCTTTGTTCAACGTTTGGATAAGCAGCGTCCCTCCGGGCTTGGTCACCCTGGCCAGTTCCTTCAGAACTGATTTATACTGCGGGATAAGCTGGATGACGCCAATGCACAACACAACGTCAAATTTGCTATTGTCAAAATGAAGGGCAGTCAAGTCATCTGTTGCGGTTATTAATCCTCTTCCAGCTGCGAATTGAAGGCTCTTTTCGGAGAAATCGACTCCATACACGGTATTATTCTTGACCAGGGGCTCGCTGAACGCTCCAACGCCGCAGCCAGCATCCAGTACAACTTTATCCTTACATGGACCTAACCAGTTCAAGGTGTTATCCCGCTGCATGAAAAAGCTTTCTTCATTAAAATAATCGGATGATTTGACAGATGCCCCGTGCGTTTCCGCCTTTTTGTCAAAATACTGCTTCCAATTGGAATTACTCATTAAATTGCGTCCTCCGATGTGCGTTTCCTCGAAACGCTTCAATTATTTAAGGCAACAAATACTTAATCAATATTCGGCCCACAGGGTTTGTAATGAAGCTGGGTATGACTTTCCACAGGTCTATGAACAACTGGAGGCTCTGCTTGTCCGGTGCGCCTGCAGCTTGTTGCCCGCCGCTATATACTAGATAGCTCAGCTTCTCCGCTTTCGCTCCCCATTGTTCCTTGTATTTGTATGTACCAGAGCCCGTCTGCGATCGACCCAAGTCAAGATACTGATACCCGTTTCTTATTCCGAATCGAACCGCTTCCCAATACATGAAGTTGTTCAAATATTTATTATTATACTCGGACAGGTTCGCCCCATAAGGGTAGTACACCGTAGAGTTGGAAGGATTGGTTAAGAGGATCATCCCGCCCGCTACCGCACCTGTCTGTTTATCCAACACCGTCAGCAGGAAGGCATGCTCTGGCAAATAGTCGAACAACCGCTTGAAGAAGCTGATCGCCTGTGCAGGAGAACCCAGCTGCTTCATCCTCCTTACATACACTTGGTAGAACTTATCCAGATGCCGGGGATCAAAGGAAACATCGAACCAATCATTCTTATACACTTTGCGTACATGGTTCCGATTGCTGCTGCTGGACATCGCGAGAACCTTATCCTCTCCTTCAGAGAGGGCAAGAACAAAAGTATGATTGTGATCGTTCAGATTCCATTCAGGGCTGTTCAGACTTTCATCTTTTAACCGAAGCTCAATGTAATGTAGTCCTGACCTATTCTTGATTTGTTGAATGGATTCAATTGCGAATTGAAAGACTTCCTCGTTAATAGCGCAAAGATCCATATAATTCGTAAACGGGAGGGACACGCCAACCTTCCTCAGCCCCAGATTACGTCCAACAATAAGGGGAATGATTGCACATATCCGATCCTCCGTATCCACTACAGCGTGGTACAAGCTGGAATAACCGAATGAATCCACTAATACTTGTTGGAAACCAGTTGTGTGATAAATAGTCCCATTTGCCAAAGCAAACCGATCCCACTCCGCCTTCATGGCTTCCTTGTACGCCACACATCTTAACATCCGACGGTTATCCTTTCATCCAGAAAATTACACCAATCATAATAAACAGGCTTCCCGCCCATTGCATAGGACTGATCTGCTCTTTGAAAATCTGGATGGACACCAGAATCAGCAATATATATTGAGCACTAGTTACAAAGGTAACATAGCTTAGTTCAAATTGGGACAAGCAGTATACCCACAGAAAAGCAGCTAACGCATAAACGACGAATCCTGCTAGTAAGACCGGTGAGGTCATGTAGCTAAGCAGAATCCTGAACAGAGTGGTGCTTTCAAAGCTGATCGATCTGCTTCCAATCTTGAGTAATGTACTGCCAGCAACGGTCATGATAATATTTGCGACAAGCAACCAATATTTTATTGTGATTCACCCTCGTTCATTTTCTTTTCCAGTTCCTCAAGCCTTAGCTTGGTTAAGCCCAGCTCTTGCGTTAATGTCTTGTTATGCATCTTGAGTCCCGAAATACTGACGCTCATATTAAGCAGAAGCAAATAAGCGCATACGATCAGAATAGCGAAAAATGCTGAAGGAGCATAGTCCACTCCAATCAGATTGGAGAACCAGTCCATAAGCTCTTTGAAGATCGACATCACCAATGTGAACAGTCCGATCAGGAACCATACCATAGAATACTTCTCCCTGATCATTCGCGCTCTTACCATTATAAAAACAGAAACAATTAATACTAGACTAAAAGCAATACCCATAAGCTGCACGCTAAAAATATTCCCGCTCTCCATAACCCTTTCACCA
>JARBUQ010000005.1 GCA_029239545.1 Paenibacillus sp. | reverse complement strand
AAATAAACAATCAGAATCCTTCGTAAATAAACAATCCTTTACCTGTAAAGGCAAGGAGCACAGCAATCAACATAGCCAAATAGAGAGCTACTTCGAGGAGCTTGCGGAAGACTGCAGCCATGCGTCCACCTCCCGGGTAAATTCAGGCGCTCCGAGCTCCATGTTCAGATGCACCAGGTCATGGAACTTGTCCGCTGAATAGCGGTTAGAGACATCTAGCAGCGGAATCTCGGCCGCTTGAGCTGCACGCAGAACATGCTCCTTAAGCGGAGCCCAGTAGCCGGGGTGAGGATAAGCCGGATCCGGATTAAGCGGCATAAGGACGAGCTTGAGCGGAAGCTGGTGTTTCTTGCTATAGGCAATGACCCAGTCCAGAGCAGCCAGATTGTCCTGCATATCATCCAGCGTCATCCAATTAAACAGCTTCTCATAGCGCTCCCAATCGGCTTTTAGCAGCTCCGGCTTGCTTGGGCCGTAATACAGCTGCTTATCGATCCAACGAGGCTCGTACGTAGTGAGGTCCAGTTCACCGTACTTAACACCTCTCCAGGCGTTCACAGCAAGCTCTTTACCCGAGTCTTTGAAATAATCCCGATAAAAATACACATAAGGCTGATACCAGTGCTTGAACCAAGAGTAAGTTGGGTCTGTAGTTAGCTGGTCTAGCATCGTATGGGCATCAATCCCCACAACTAGCTGGCCTTCCACTTCGTATAGCTGCTTGCGTAATATTTGTTTGAGATCCGTCAGCTTGCCGTATGAGAGTCCCATTTCTACAAGCGGCACCTTAGTGGCCTGTTCCTCCCGATAAGCGCCTGTAACCGCTGAGTTGCCATAGAACACAGAGCCGGAACGATCCCACTCATGATGATATAACGTTTTGGTGAAATCATTTTTATAAAAACGTCGGGAGGATGACATAGGGTCCCACATAGAGAGCAGAACATCACATAACACAAAGGCTGCTAGGAGCAGCAGAATGAAGCTGTTTTTACGCAATATTCCCCACAGGGAAAAAGAACGGAAGGAAGAGCCGCCATCCGGACTCTTGTTCTTGCTCTTGTTGGAGGCGGTACCCGCTGCTTTACGGCTTTGAACCCGGCTTAATGGGCTGCTGGCAGGTGTCTCGCTGCTCTTGGGATCCCTGTTCTCGCTTCCACCAGGGTTGGTTGTAACGTTGCCAATATGGCTGGACAAGGTCGCTCACTCATTTGTTAGATCGATTTGGATTGCCAAGCTCTATACTGCTCGCGGAAATGAACCGGCCATAGTTCTTCCTCCAGCCCATACTGCGCCAGGAAGGCGAATACCCAACGCTCAATGCCGAAGCCAAGACACCCGGTTGTAGCGGGACGCTTGCCTGTTCGAATATCAAAGGCTGTCCCGAATGCCGTGCTATGGAAGTTTACGGAGCTGCAGGCGATCGACTTGTTGATATGAGGAATTGTAAGCCGCATCTCGTATTTCATTTCCTGATTCCGTTGGAACGAAGCTTTTACTTGAAAATCATTGGTGAAAAAGGGATCGTTGGCATTCTCAATCACACAATCGAGCTCCCACTCTTCCGCCAGCTGCTTCAGATGTTCAACCGCCTTGAGCCGATTCTCTCGGACGAACTCAGGCTTCCCTACGAATATAACTTCTCTCATGCTGAAATCAAGCAGTCTGCCGAAATCCCCGTGGTTATGCGATTCATAGCGATGGCACTTGGCTACGGCTGTTGCGATAATTCCGTCTCCCTCCAAATTCTCCCCCTGAAGTCCCTCATAGCAGTGATAACAAGTAGAAGGATTCATAGCAAACTTGGGTTTTGGCATATTACGGTTCAAATCAAGCTCGGCTTCAGGCTTCCAGCCACCGGAATCTCGAATCGATTGGGAGAAGGCTTCGATGACATCGAGATCTTCCCGCAGATGAGAGAGAAAATGCAGATGCTCCGGGAATGAGGTGAAGTGATTCGTCTTGTCCAAGGTGGTCAAATGAATGACAGCTGGATACGTTTCTTCCTTGGCGCCAAAAGCATGGGCAATCTTGGTAACGAAAGAGTAGTCGAAAAATCGCATCAAGCTGGAGAAAGGCTCCCGAAACAGAAACAGTCCCGCATCCAGCACCTTAATCGTTTTGTTGGCTACCAGCTCTTCTATAATATCGCCTTTGTAAGGCATAGGCCCTTTGCGTTCGTAAAGGATATGCTCCTTGAAGCCAAAATCACCTTTGGAGAAGCGTTCTATTAATCGTTCCACCTGAGAGATGATGCGAGCATCCCCGTTCGAAGAATGGTGAGTGATATGCAGATCGGTTCCGTCCAGCCAAACTTGCTCAATCGCTTCATCTACAAAAGAAGAGGCGTATTTCACCTGACCATGCTGATTAGGATCCAGCCGCTGCAGGGAGACTGTGCATTGGGATGTTTTTGTTTCCATGATCACCTTACCTCCCTGTTTTCTTCACGATAAATTCAGCAATTTCACGAATCGTGTTGAGCGAGTACAACATCAGATCCTGATTCGTAACTTGCAAGCTGTATGTTTTCTCGATATGAGCAATTAAAGCTGTTGCTCCTATGGAATCGATGTATCCGTAATCGAACAGATGAACGTCCGGAGTATAATCGCGATCATCCTCTTCAACCTCATAACGCGTGCGAATATGCTGTTCAAGCTCATGCATAATGGTATCCATTATCGGTTATTCCTTCTTTCTCTTTTCAGGATGGCTAACGTTACTCTTTATGCACCGTAATCGAGGTTTTGTCCCCGAAATGAGTAATAATGTAATTATAATTGCTCTCTGCTTCGCTCGAATCGATATTCAGATCGCTCCCCTCAATGCGCAGAGGAGTAGTGCTGAAGAGCTTGATTTGCTGCATGCCCTCTGAAAGAAGGTCGATCTGCCAAGTTTGCTCTCTCTTCACAATTTTGATCGGGACGTTCACCCGCTCTATATTCAGTGTCGGTTGGTTCCAATTGACGGAGATGCCTGTTGTCCCCTGCAGGCCCACGTACAGCTTGTTCTCCCGAGTCATTACAATAGCCGAGCTTGTGCCGAACGGGACATCTGCATAAGGCTTGCCCGGTTCAAACGCGACACCGACAGCATCACGATATTCCTGCGCCATCTCGACTGGAACATCCCGATTGTCGGCTTTCACGGTGAGGGAGAGATGCTTGCCGCTGCCGAAGCGGTTGCGTGCCTTGTCGAGCAAATAAACAAGCCAGCTTCGACTTACGCTGATCTCACTCTTCATGGCGGCGATGGTGGATCGGGCCATCTGCGGTTCGGAGACGAAGTTGTAGTCATACTCCGTGCGCAGCTTATCAAAAAATTGGGCGAAATCCTTCAAATACTGCAATTTGCCGGATTCCTGCTGGTATTCGATATGCTCGAAATAATCGATAGGCATATCAAGCTTGGCGAAGGAATAATACAAGTCGGAATTATCCTTCTTCGGATCGTTCGGGTTCAGGTTCAAGCGCATGCCTGGCGTATGGAGCAGCATAGGCTGCTTCAGAGCATCGTCAGCCAGGAGAAAAGGAAAGCCCCATATAAAGTCTTGTCCCCACTGTGGATCAAAAGGATCGTTAGGAGGCTTGAAGCCGAAATTAAACCAGATATCCGCTTCATTCTCATTGCGCAAAGTTTGCAGCTGATCGCTGTTGTTAATCCGCCAAGTATGCTGATTCGTACCTGTTAAGGTCCATGGTATGCCCAGCGTATCGAATGCTTTGCGGTGCAGAGCGATTTCTTCTTTCTCTTGTTCGGGACTAACGTAGTTATGCATGAATAAATGCGGATAAAGCTCAAGTCGATTCTTCTTAGTATAGGCTATAAATTCGTCCAGCTGCTGCTTGAACGGGAAATTCGGATCATCAATTGTAACGGGCTTGCTGTATTCCACCTGTCCGACAATCAGGTCCTCTTTGCCGTCATGATTCAGATCGAGCCAGACCGGAACGGAGAATTGACCGCCCACGAGAGCCTTGGTACCCATCTGGTTGCTGGTCTTGCCATTCAGTGGACCTTGAGCAAGCCAGCGGTCATACCGGTCCAGCTGCGTATAAACAAGCACATCGCCTTCGCTGTTGCCAATGGCCAGATCCGGCTTGCCGTCGGCATTCAGGTCCTTAATGGACGGAGCGGCATATTGAGCCGGAATGTCCATTAAGGTGATGCCTGCCTCGAAGCGCAGGGGCGAGCCCTTGATGCCGCGATACAGCGTCACACGGCCTTTGGCATCGCCGATGACGAGGTCGGCTGTGCCGTCACCGTCGACATCGCCGTAGGCGGGTGCGGCGTTGCCAGCCGTCGCCACGATCGGCGCGGTCGCCGTGGAGCCGGCAGCGCGCCTCGCGTTGAGCGCCACCGGTGCGGCGAACACGCCGCCCGGGCGCTGCAGCGCCGCGAGCACGCGGCCGTCGGCTCCGCCGACGATGAGGTCGACGCGGCCGTCGCCGTTAAGATCGCCAGCGGCAATCGCGGCGTAGCCGCTCGCCGCTCGCAAAGTGCCTGCGGCGCCCGTGCCTGTTGCTAAGCGCACAGGGGCGCCGGTCGAGAAGGCGTCCGGATACGCGGCACCGGACGGCACCTGCTGGCTCGACTTCTTCTCGCCGACATTGCGAAACCAGGTGACCGTCCCGTCAGCGCTTCCGGCCACGAGATCGAGCTTGCCGTCTCCGTCCAGGTCGGCAAAGGCGGGATAAGCTCGATATGGAAGCTCAAGCTTCATGGCAAGCTCTGTAGCCTTGTCTTTTGGGGAAGGGTACCCTGCCATGTAGAGCAGTTTGTCTCCGCTCAGGAGATGGGTCCCGCTCGAGTAGAAGGAATTGGGGAATTCCCCAACAAATTCAGGTTTTGCGGTCGTTCCCGTATTCAGATGAACCACGATTCCTTCATACCAGTGCCACCATTCAAAGGACGAGCGTACGAGAGAGAAGGATGGGATCTGATTATAAGTTTTCAACAGCTCGGCCCATTGAATGCCCTCCTGCTTCTGGAAAGCGGGCAGAACCTCAAAATGGTTCTGATACGCCATAGCTGGCCGGCCATATGGACCATAGACCTTCTTCAAGCTGTACCCTAATGTTTCTTTGGATACATAAGCTGCATATTCCGATCTAAGCAGGTGGTTAGCCGCCGCGAAGGAGAAGTTGAAGAAGGGCTGTAGGGGCAACCCGCTTTTGAAATCAAAATAGTTCGCTCTGATGCGTGTCGCGATCGATGCATCATGCTGTGTAGTCTTGTTAGCAAATCCCTCATTAGGATTCATGCCGCTTTGCAGATCAAATCCGGTAATGAAGTAACGATTCGGAAGAAATGCACTTGTCATCAGGACGGTACCCTTACCGACACGATTCAAGGTGACAATAGGCTTGCCCTGCAGGAGAACGATAGGCTCGGCCGTTGTAGTCACCAGCGTTTTGCCCCAAGTATAACCTGGCATAAAGTCTTTGAGACTCATTTTGTCCGTAAACACATTCTCCACAAATCCGTTGGCAAATTCGTGAAACACATCCTGGAAGCCCTGCAGATGAGCGTCCACGTCAGGATATGTAAAAACAGGCTTGTCTATCGTTGGCAGCTCGGCAGTGCCGGAACCGCCCAGCAGGTCGACTGGAAGAGCATCAATCAGTTCATAATCTACGTATACATGACCGCCCTTCTCCACAAAAGCACGGAGCATGGCAATGTCAGATTCCCAGGTGGAGCTGTCAGCAATTGAAGGATCAAGTACAACAGCATCGTAGGCCCGCAGCTTACTTGCACCTAAGTCGCTGAGCTTCCAGCGGTTCAGCTTGAGATTGGGGACAAGTGATTGTTCGTAATTCAGATAGGCAGCGTGGTCATAGTCGGATCCTCCGGTCGCATACAGAATGCGAACATGCTCCTCCCTCTGGCCGAACACCAGCAATAGGCAGGCAGCAGCGAGCAGGATCCCTATGAGCCAAACTGCTGGCTTAGAGAATAACAATGAAATCCCTGCTTCTATTAAGTATTTGTTGGTTTGCAATATTGACATTATAGCATTTGCATCGTTTTTTGTTAACTTTTGACGAAACATAGGGGGATTTTGTCAGTTGAAGGTGGCAAAGCTTGCAAATGGCTTTTTGTCTTGCTTTTCTGTTACACTAGTATAGATGATTCGGTTCGAGCGGATGGAGGATGTTTATAATGATGACACAAGCAATACGCAAGGAACATGTCGAGCTGCTGGCACCGGCGGGAGATTGGGATTGTATGAGGGCGGCTGTTGCCAATGGGGCGGATGCTATCTTTTTTGGAGTGGACAAGTTCAATGCTCGTGTACGGGCCCACAACTTTACGATGGATGAGCTGCCGGACGTGATGTCTTTTCTGCATTTGTACGGGGTCAAAGGCTTCGTTACCTTTAATATTCTAGTTTTCGAAGAAGAGCTGAACGATGCCAAAAAGCTGATCGAAGCTTGTATTGATGCTGGAGTAGATGCTGTTATTGTGCAGGACCTCGGTTTAGTGAAGCTGATCCGAGAGATCTCTCCTGATTTTCCCATCCATGGCTCTACGCAGATGACGATTACTTCACCTGAAGCGGTAGAATTTACTAAACCCTTCGATATTGAGAGGGTTGTGCTGGGCCGGGAGAATAACCTGAAGCAAATCAAACAAATAGGCGATCAAGCCAAGCTGCCGATGGAAGTGTTCGTGCATGGCGCTCTGTGTGTATCATATTCGGGCCAGTGTCTGACCTCCGAGATGTGGGGCGGACGTTCGGCTAACCGTGGAGAATGCGCACAAGCTTGCCGTTTGCCTTATGATCTGATGGTTGACGGTGTTCAACGTCCAATGGGGGATGTTGCTTATTTGCTGTCACCGAAGGATTTGGCTGCGCTTGAACTGGTCCCGGAGTTGATAGAGGCGGGTGTTACCTCCTTTAAGATTGAAGGGCGCTTGAAATCGCCTGAATATGTAGCGAATGTGGTGGGCAAATACCGCAAAGCGATTGATGCTTATTTCGAGGGACGCGACCCGCAGCCGTCCAAGGAAGAGCTTCGTGAGTTGGAGCAGAGCTTCTCTCGCGGGTTTTCCTACGGCTTCCTCAAAGGGACGAACAATAAGAAGCTGGTCGAGGGCACCTTCCCCAAGAGCAGAGGTGTATTCTTGGGTCGAGTGAAGCAAATTCTTCGCGACGGAGTCGTTTGTGAGCTGGAGGCGCCTGTTAAGCGCGGCGACGGTATTGTGTTCGATGCGGGCGATCCTACCCGCAAGGAGGAAGGCGGGCGAGTGTATGACGTGCGCCGCAAGGGTGTGAAGCTGGAGGGTGAAGCCGAGGGCGGCACCATTGAGATTGTGGCAGGTCGCAATGACGTAGACCTGAAGCGGGTTCATGTGGGCGATCGCATCTGGAAGACAAGCGACCCGCACTTGGACAAACGTCTGCGCCAGACGTTTGAGACGGACAAGCCTTACCGGGTATTCCCGGTGAAGGTGAAGGTTGTCGGTTCGCTCGGCCAGCCGCTGCAGTCTTGGTGGACCGATATGCGGACGGGATTCGTCACGGTAGTGGAATCCGAGCTTGCGTTGGTCCAGGCGGAGAAACGCCCGATGGACCGGGCGCTGTTCGAGGAGCAATTCGGGCGTCTGGGCGGCACGGTATTCGAATTGACGGAGCTGGACGTGGAGCTGCAAGGCGATTTGATCGTCCCGATGCGCGAGCTCAATCAGATGCGCCGCCAAGCGGTAACGCAGCTGGAGGAAGGTCGTCAGAAGCCTTACCCTTATGTGAAACGGCCTATTGATGTGTATGCAGACGCCGTGAATTCACCAGAAGCTTCAATAGCATCGGCGACAACAAGCACTTCAAATGTCGCCAAGTCCCAATCCGATGCTCCTTACCTGATTGCACTGTGCCGCAGCTTGGAGCAAGTAAAGGCTGCAGGAGAGACGGATGTACCTTGGATTTATGCAGATTTCGAGTTTATCAAGCAATTCCCTGCAGCGGTGGAAGCAGCACATGCGGCCGGCAAGAAAGTAGCGCTTGCCACACCGCGCATTCATATGCCGGGTGAGCTGGGATACTTCCGAAATATATTGAATTTGCGTCCTGATGCTGTTCTTATTCGCAACACGGGCGCTATGTACGCCTTCATGCAGCATAGAATGAATAAGCCGGAGGAATTCCAGCCGGAGCTGATCGGAGACTTCTCCTTGAATATGACCAATCATAAGACGGTCGATCTGTTCGCAGCCGCCGGCTGTACGCGTCTCACACCGTCGTATGACCTGAATATTCAACAAATGGTTGATCTGCTGCAACGAACGGATACCTCCTTAGTAGAGGTTGTGCTGCACCAGCATATGCCGATGTTCCATACCGAGCATTGCGTATACTGCACATTTCTTAGCGAAGGTACGGATTATACGAACTGCGGCCGCCCATGCGAGGATCACCGGGCATCGCTGCAGGATCGTGTGGGAATGTCTCATCCTGTGCGTGTGGATGAGGGCTGCCGCAATACGGTATACAATGCAGTTGAGCAGTCGGGGGCAGAGTACTTGGCGAACTTCATGGAGCTTGGGGTCCGGGCATTCCGAGTGGAGTTCCTGGAGGAAAGCGCCGAGAAGGTGCACGAGGTATTGGATTTATATAGCCGCTCGCTCCGCGGTGATATTAGCGGTACGCAGGTGTGGCGTAAGCTGAAGGCAACGAATCAACTGGGTGTTACGCGCGGTCAGTTGGTCAAATAATGATACGAAAAGGGCTCTGCAAGTAATCGAAGTATTCGATAACCTTGCAGAGCCCTTTTAATTTGGTGCATTCTTATCGAATAAAAGGACCCTTCCGCCCCGATAAAAGATCATCAAATTCCGCTTTTTGCGATACGAACAAATGATGCGGCAGCTCCTGCAAATGGAAAAACTGCAAGTCCGCCGTCTCCTCATCTCCTTCGGTCAGTGCTCCATCATACTCTTTGCACGTAAAGATCATTTTTACTAAACATATCTGGTCCCCGTTCACCAATGTTTTTTGCTGGGACGGACCCGAATAAATACCAAAGAAGTCCAGCTTTTTCACGTTCAAGCCCGTTTCCTCATAAAATTCTCTTCGAACTGTATCCTCAACCGATTCACCTAGCTCCATAAATCCTCCCGGATGACCCCATGTTCGGCTATCCGCCCGCAGCTGCAGCAGCACTTGACCCTCAGCATTGAACAGGAATGCTCCTGCCGCTGCCATAATGATGGGATTATGCCCTACCATTTCCCTAACATACGAAATATAATCCAACTCCAACAGCTCCTATTCCGTGTATAAAGATTCGTCTGATTCGTATATTGTACTTGAAAAGCAGATTCAGCTTAAAGAAATAATAATTTATAAATTTGTTCACAATTCAGACACATTTTTTTAAGCTTATTTTCAGTTTCGTTTAATGTTGGATTATTGTTTGGCTTGTATATTGAGTGGGTCAGATAGAGAAACTTTTCGCATCGCGTTGGCAGCTTGCACATGGTGCGAAAAAAGGGTAGATAGTGGCATGAATTTCGCATTGCGCGTTTGGAGCACCTCGCGGTGCGAAAGAGAGACAGAGAACCAGCCATTTCCGGGAGAGTAGAGGAAGAACAGGAGGGTGAACGTGTGTTAGAAGTCAATCAAGTCAGTAAGCTTTATCAGAATGAACGAGGGGTTCACAACATCGATTTCTCCATGACCGGGGGCGAAATTGTTGGTTTTCTTGGGCCGAATGGCGCTGGCAAAACAACCACAATGCGCATGATAACCGGGTACCTGAATCCGACAAAGGGTTCGATTCATATCGATGGGCTGTCGATGGCCGAGCATCCGCGCAAAGCGCGCAGCAAGATCGGTTACTTGCCAGAGACACCGCCGCTGTATCCAGAGATGACGATTATGTCTTACTTGAAGTTCGTCGCCGATCTAAGAGGCGTGCCGGTGAGAGAGCAGAAGCTGCGCATCGGAGAAGTAATTGAGAAGCTGGGGCTGCAAGGACGTGAGCGCCAAATTATTCGCAGCCTATCCAAAGGTTACAAGCAGCGGATTGGTCTTGCCCAAGCGATCCTTCATAAGCCGGACCTGCTCATCATGGATGAGCCAACATCCGGGCTCGATCCTAAGCAGATTATTGAGATTCGCGAGCTGATTCGGGAGCTGGGTGAGAATCATACGGTGCTGCTGAGTACGCATATCTTGCCTGAGGTGAACGCGATTTGTAACCGAGTATTAATTATTAATCAGGGGCGCATCGTGCTGGACGATCATCCAGACAATATTTCCAATTCCATGAGCGAGACCTTCGAGCTGAAGCTGGAAGTGCGGGGACCCAAGGAAGACATTATTAGAGAGCTTCGAGGTCTCCCAGCTATTGGCAGCGTTAAGGAGCTGGATGCGGAGGTCGGGACAGGACTGCTCGCAGATCCTACGATTACCCGATTGCGGGTGGCTTCAAGCGACCAAACCGATATTCGCGAAGCGGTATTTTTCCGACTGGCTGAGCTCGGATTTCCAATTTTGGAGATGCAGCGTGAGAGCCTGAGCCTGGAGGATGTATTCCTTAAGCTGACTACGGACGAGCCTGCTGCATCTTCCATTGAACCTGTGAAAGTGAGCAGCGATTCGGAGGTGGAAGAGGATGCGTAGAACGCTAGCGATTTATAAAAAAGAATTGCAGATGTACTTCTACTCCCCAGTGGCGTATGTGGCGTTTGCCTTTTATTTTGTAATATCGGGTTATTTCTTCAGTGCGAACTTCCTTGGCTCGCAGGTCGTAGACGTGCGGATGCTGACGGGTAATACGATGCTTGTTTTCTTGTTCGTCATCCCATTATTGACTATGCGGCTTGTTTCGGATGAGCTGAGACAAGGAACGGATGAATTGCTGCTTACTTCGCCTGCTGGTATCGGGGAGATCATTGTTGGAAAATATTTTTCAGCATTAACGGTCCAATTCATGTTAGTCGTGGGAAGCCTGCTGTATCCGTTTATTATGTCGCGTTATGGTGAGCTGGATCAGCCTGTACTTTGGATGTCGGTGTTAAGTATGTTCCTTGTTGGGGCAGCAATGATGGCCGTCGGTTTATTCGCCTCCTCCTTGTCTGCCCATCAGATGGTAGCGGGTATTGCAGGATTCGCAATGCTGTTATTGCTCTGGATGATTGACTGGTTGGGAGATAGTGTAGCCGGAAAAGCTAAGGATTGGCTCTCCCAATTTTCGATAATAGGCCGTACGAATAATTTCAACAAAGGCATATTCGACTTGGCTGACTTTTTATTCTTCATCATGTTTACAGTCGTTTTTGTGCTGCTCAGTATTCAAATTCTAGAACGTAAACGGTGGAGATAGGGGGAAGACGAGTGAATAAGTGGATACGAGGTACGAACGCGGCAGTGCTGTCGTTGGCGGTAATCGGTATTTTTATTATCGCTACGATCTTCCTTGGTTCGGTCAAGGGCACGCAATGGGATTTGACGAAAAATAAGCAATTCACATTATCCGAGCAAACGCTCAGCATGCTGAAAAATTTGGATAAAGATGTAAAGATTACGGCCTTTACCGGCGTTCAAACCCAAGGCGACAGCATCATGAATCAACATGTTATAGATATCCTGAAGGAATATGAGAAACGCAATAAAAAGATAACACTGGTAGAAATAGATCCGATTAAGGAGCCTGCCAAGGCAAACCAATATCAGATTGATTCCGTGGGAACTACGATATTTGAAAGCGGTGAGAAGTCTACTCGGGTTTACAGCTATGAGCTGTTCCAGCAAGGCTCTACGGAGAGCTCTTACCTATTTACAGGGGAAGAGAAATTTACACAGACCTTGTTGAATCTCGGCTCGGATGCTACCCATCCTGTTTATTTCTTATCCGGTCACAACGAAGTGCCGGCGGCTCAAATGTCAGTGTTCCGTTCTTCACTGGAAAGCGCCAATTATACGCTGAATGAACTGAACCTCTTCAAGGAAGGGAAAATTCCGGATGATGCGGAGGCTGTATTCCTTGTAGGTCCACAAACGGATCTGGACGAAAAGGAAGCGGCAGCGCTTAAGGAATACGTACAAGGGAAAGGTAAGCTGTATATAGCGGTTGGTTATGCCAAGGATCTGGAAAAATGGAAGAACATCAATGATCTGTTAGCCGCGGTTAATGTGAAAAACCCCAATGCGATTGCTTTGGAGAGCGGTAGAACCACTTTAACAGACAAGCTGACGATTATCCCGGAATACGGGTCCCACCAGATTACGAATGACTTATCTTCGCAGGATCGAGTTACGATTCTTCCGTTGGCGCTTGCCCTTCAGACGGATTCAGCCAACACAGACTATAGAGCGAATGCGCTTCTGGCTACAACAAGCGAAGCCTATGGAGAGACAGACATTGCTCAATTGACAACAACGAGTAAAACTTCCAAGGACGCAACGGACTTATCAGGACCGCTCGATCTGGCTTATGCTGTGCAGGATAAAGACAATAAACCCAAAGCAATAGTAATTGGGAATGCTCAGTTCTTGATGGATCAAGTGATCGGTCAGCAGGGCAATCGTGACTTCGCTTTAAATGCGGTGGGCTGGCTGCAGGAGCAAACCGATATGATTACAATTAGACCGCGAGAGGAATCGCAAGCGCAGCAAGCGTTGTTGATGCCTGGTGACGGCAATAAAATCTTCTATGGCACCGTTATAGGCTTCCCGCTGCTGTTCCTCGTTATTGGCGGCGTGATTTGGTGGAGGAGGAGAAAAGGATGAAACGGTTTATTCCAACGATCATCCTGGTCATCATATGCATCGGAGCATTCTGGTACGCATCCAGTCAGTCTTTCTTCAAAGAGGAAGAAGAGCAGATTGCAGACCAGACGATGGCCCCGATTATTCCGGAAGAAGCCGCTTCAATAAAGCTGTTAATGGAGTCGGATGCTACCGAGCTGCAGCGCAAAGATGATCAATGGACGATGACACAGCCGAGTGCGCTTCCTCTGGCTCCCTATGAAGCGGAATCATGGCTGAATGCTTTTGGGGCGTTGAGTCATGCGGGGGAAGTGGATGCCAATCCAGCGGATTTATCCGATTTTGGTTTGACGAGCCCTTCAATCCAGTTTGAGGTTGCCTTAAAGAACGGCTCAGTGAAAACGATTCAGATCGGTTCTCCGCTGCCGATTGCGGGGTTCTATTACGCCAAGCTGAAGGAATCGCCTGCTGTATACAAGGTCGCGGAAGAGGGGCTTCAAGGCTTGTTCAAGGCCCCGATTGATTTCATGCAAAAGCTGCCGATAGTCGCAGCCTACAACGATGTAGTAAGCGTGGCAGTGAGCTGGAATGGGGCTAGTAAAACATTGATCAAATCGGACACTGCCAAGACGGCTAATGAATCGGCTTGGAAGCTTGGAGACAAGGAGCTGGCAGGAACAGATGCGACAACGTTCCTGGACAAGGTTATCCTGATGTCGACACAAGAGTTGGTCAAGCCTGCCTCCGAGGTGAAGCAGGATAATCCGGAGTTAAAGCTTACGCTCGCGCTGAAGAAGGATGGAGCGGAATCAACCAACTCCTATACAGGTAAAGTAGATGGAGAAAACGTATGGATTATTAAGCAGAATGATAACTGGGCGTATGCTATTCCTACAGCAACCGTGCAGGAGATGTTCGATATTATGCAATAATACAAGCTGAATCATTTTCGACGAGCCTCATTAATTGGGGCTCTTTTTTATCGTTAATTACCAAAAAAACAGTGAATTGTCCATGTTATTATTGAGATTTCGGTTATATAATACGTACTATATATTTGTTTTACTATTTATATTGCGTCATAAATGGTTTGAATGTATAATTTATGAAAACCGAGCATGTGCCATTATGATACTGGAGGTTCGTCGATGAAACAGAGCATTGCGATTAGCGGGATGGGCAGAATTGGACGTTTATTGTTACGGCGAGCATTTACGAAGGGTCTGGTGAATGCAGAGATTACAGCGATTAACACGACAAGTCCAGTAGAAACGGTCGCTCATCTGCTGCAATATGATACCGTACATGGAAGATGGAATGTGGATATAGCAGTGGAAGAGGGGCGAATGATCATTAACGGTCATCCGATTATGATTGTAATGGAGCGTGATCCGCTGAAGCTCCCGTGGAGACAGCTTGGGATTGACATTGCCGTTGATGCAACGGGCAAATTCAATGATCGGCAGGGGGCGGGGAAACATCTGATAGCAGGCGCTGAACGAGTTGTCATAACCGCTCCTGGAAGCGGTGCTGACTTTACGGTCGTAATGGGAGTGAATGAAGAGAAGTTCAACCCGTCGGAGCATACAATTATCTCGACCGCCTCCTGCACAACCAATTGCTTGGCGCCAGTGCTGCACATTCTGGATGAGGCATTCGGTATCGAGAATGGGTGGATGACGACCGTACATGCCTCTACCAATGACCAGAACCATCTGGATAACCCGCACAAGGATCTGCGAAGAGCGCGTGCTTGCACTCAATCCATCATTCCGACTTCAACAGGTGTAGGCAAGGCGTTAGCCGGGGTGCTGCCGCATCTTGCTGCCAAAATTCAAGGGTTATCGCTGCGGGTTCCTACACAGGATGTATCTCTTGTGGATTTGACCGCGCAGTTAGCTCGGCCGGCTTCAACAGATGAGTTAAAAGCCGTGTTCCGTCAAGCGTCTGCAGGCGCATACGCTCCTTATGTGGAATTCAACGAGCTGCCGCTCGTCTCTAGCGACTATATTGGCAATGAGAAGTCGGCGATCATAGATGGACTGTCACTTATGGCTTCGGGCAATCAGGTGAAGCTTCTCGCTTGGTATGACAATGAATGGGGATATGCCTCCAGAGTGATCGATTTCATTGATTACGCAGCCAGCTATGAGAAGAAGAGATGGAGCGAAGCCTTAGCCACGTAGAAAAGGGCGGCCTTCGCTCCCGAGAGATTAAGTTAACACCAGTGATTGGAAGTGTGGACTGCCCTCGCCCTGAGGCACCGTCTCGAAGCTTACGACACGAAACACTTCCTCCACGGCTTGAAGCAGGCTCGTATCGCTATACATGGCGAAGAACCTCTTCGGTACATAATGATCGCCCTCCCACACCCCTTCGGAGTTGTTCCCCCCGTAGACACCCATGAAGAACAATCCATTCGGCTTCAGCACACGGCGTATCTCATGCAATACATTGTTCAGATCCTTCTTGGGAAGATGCAGCAAGCAATTCAGAGCATATACCCCATCGAATGAGGCATCCGGAAAGTCCAATTGGCTGAAATCCATAACATGAGCCTTCAGCCCTTTGGCTGCACACAGGCGGACCATTTCCGGGGATAGGTCTGTTGCGGTAACCGACAGTCCCTCCTGTTGAAAGAACCAACTGTCCTTTCCTGGACCAGCCCCGATCTCAAGCAAGCTGCGGGCGCCTGCTTCGTGCAGCTGCTCCAAATAGTTGCTCCTCACACGAGTCTTCCAGTCGCTTGTCTCCATACCATCTCGCTCTTCAGCATGTAGGTTATAGGATTGAATCAGCTGTTCTTTAATTGCACCAGGTCTATTCACTTCTCATCGCTCCTCTAAGGTATACAATTATCATAACATTAATACTAATACGATCATTTGTTCGTGTCAAACTATATTATTGGAGAATTTATTGCCTTTAAAGGTAATTAATGATACTCTTTGAAGTAAAATAATAGATGATTGGAGATGTTATCCAATGAGTGAAGAAATTCAGCTTAATGTGCCTTTTCTACGGAGAAGGGTGCCCAATCTAACGTCAGCTGCCCGGTCGGTTGGACTGAGACCTGCTACGGTATCTAATTTGTGCACAGGCAAAATTCCTATAGGGCGGGCTGAGGTGCGTACATTGGCCATATTGGCATCGCTTGCCAACTGTACATTGGATGAGTTAATTATCCGTGGAAACGCTGGAGGGATGCTGGAGACTGGCATTAAATGCCTTGATCTGTTCGCTCCGCTCGTTCGTGGAGGTACGATCGGGCTCGTGGCTCGTCCCGGGATGGGACAGCTTGTCTTGCTTCAAGAATTGATGCGGCGATTGAATCAGAGAGGTGATGCTGCAACTGTGTTCTGGGCACCCAAGATAAGGGACAAAGCTGTGGAGGAGGTTATCCAAGAGGCGGAGGTTACATGTGAGACATTGGAAGAAGTGTGCACAGTCGTAGCTTCGCTTCGTGAAGACCGGGATGTTCTGTTGGGCGCTGATCGGGAAGTGGTCTTGACCGGAGAGTGGTTCGAGCTTCAGGAACGACTGAAAGAAGCAGGTGCAAGACATGTGACCCTGATCCTTGTTGATACGCGCGGAGAAGCGGTTGATGAAGAGTCCCCTTATGGTCCGCTCGACACGTTATGGAGATTTGATATGGATCTGATTGGAAGAGGGCTTTACCCTGCAATCGACCCTATCGGCTCTGCCTCAGTTTTATCCGAAGGATCTTATTTGGAAACGGCGCATATCACCATTCAGCATAAAGCCAAGAAGCTGCTCCGACGATACAGGGAGCTTCGCTCACTGGTGCAGGCCAGGGGAGTAGAGAAGCTGCCGGAAGCCGAAGCCTCGATTTTTCGCACCGGTGAACGGCTTGAAGCTTTTCTTACCCAACCCTTCTACGTTGCGGAGCCCTTTACGGGCAGACCTGGAGCAGGGGTTGCGCTTGAGGATACGCTGGATGGTGTACGCCGTATATTGGAAGGGGCGACTGAGGAATTGGAGCCTGGTCAGCTAACTTATATAGGCCGACTGGATGCTTCCTTGCTCCGTTCATAAACAGCAAATTCATAGTGGTAAGGATTTTTCTCGTCGGTTAAGCCCGGCTCGCGCTTGATTTCATTCCAATCGGACCAGTCGAATAAGGGGAAATAAGCATCTCCTTCGAATTCATAGTCAATATGGGTGATATAGAGCCGGTCTGCCAAGGGAAGGAACAAGGAATAAATCTCCGATCCGCCCATAATGAACAAAGTTTCCTGCTCTGCGATTCGCATAGCTTCCTCCACAGTATGAACGACCGTACAGCCCTCAGCTTCAAATTCCTGATTACGAGTCAAAATTACATTATGTCTTTTGGGGAGCGGCTTGCTGCCGATTGATTCATACGTTTTGCGGCCCATCAGAACAGCATGACCGATCGTATTCCGCCTGAAATAAGCCGATTCCGCAGGGATTCGCCACGGCATAGCATTGTCGCGTCCGATTAATCGATTGCGATCCATCGCCCATATCATATAAACGCCTTGTTGTGCATCATCATCCATGTGTTGGTTCTCCTTCCGTTCTCTGTCTCTGTGACTCAATCATCATGCACCCCAGCCACTTTAGAATTCATTATACCAAATAGAGGTCGGGGGAGGTAAGAGTAGAAGGATTGGCCAGTATTCTATAGAGGTCTGTTCAATGTTCGTTCCGCCCTATGCACAAATCCTGTTTTGTATTACGATAGGAAAAGCTGTTGAAAATATCCCCGACCATGGTCTAGGAAAGCGACCGACCGGGGTCCGTACCTTCAAATGGCTTTATCCGATACAATAGAGACAGATCCTAAAAGAGGGGATGAACATACATGACCAAATTATATCGATCGCGCACAGATTCCAAGCTTTTCGGACTGTGCGGCGGTTTAGCACAAATGATCAACGTCGATTCCACGCTGCTGCGTGTCATTGTTGTCGTAACTGCATTTTTCTCAGGAGGAACCGTCATACCGCTTTATTTCATAGCTTGTCTGGTTATCCCCAAGGAGCCGGATTTCGACTTTCCTGGCGGCCCGGCCCAAGGACCATATGCTAACGGTCCTTATTCCAATCCAGCATCCCGCAACAGCGGATCCTACGGCCAGAACTTCGGACAAAGCTCGAATACCGGATCATTCAGTTCCAGTAAAGGGAACACAGCAGGTTATCAGCAGCAGAATACGCCCGCCGGACACAATGCTCCTCCCAAGGAACCTACCGTTGATGAGATGATGCGGGATATGGAGAAGAAGATGCTGCAGCGAGAAATTGATGAACTGCGTGCCAAGGTGGCACAGTACGAACAGCAGAAGAACCGACAGAGCGGTAACGAAGAAAACTAGAGCCTTGGATGACAATTTGCGGTATAACTTTCGCATTGTGCCTCGGGAGCTGCTCTCATATAGCGGAAAAGTAATCACATGAATAAGGCCACGATATCCATTGGATTTCGGTGGTTTTTTTTATTGTAAAATATTGACTACGAACAAATGTTTGGTATAATAGAGATATAGAACAGGTGTTCCTAATTTGAGAGGGGTGCGTATAACATGATGGCTAATAAAATCAGATTCATTGAAAGAGATTATTATCGGAAGGTAATGCTTGACAGCAGTGAGTTTCTTACTAGTAGTCAGGTTGAGAAGATTCTCGACAATGCGGTGACTCCTTGGGAAGACTTGACCTTTAAATTTTATGATAATGGGACTCTTGAGATCATCGACAATAACACGGAACAAGTCGTTCCCGTTAATAGTCTTCGCGGCGCTGCATATGATTTCTATGTGAGAGAGAGAATTCGGTATATCCGTTCTCGTCTGCAAGCGAAGATATTACAGACGGCTTAATCCTTTATAGGGTATAGCAATAAGCTTAATAGAAGCAGGGAGTTCACGAGACTCGGTGCTTCTTTTTCGTTAGAATCAGGATGCATCTGCTATTTGACACCCCCTAACGGTCTGTCTTAGACTGAGAATAACAGACCAATACAAGTGAGGTAGTCAAGTTGAGGATCGATATTAGATGTTGGAAGCATGTATTTAAGCTGGATCCTGATCGGGACATTACGGATGAAGCGCTGGAACGGGTCTGTCTTTCAGGGACGCATGCGATTATTGTTGGGGGCTCGACCGGCATTACATTTGAGAACACCGTTGATCTATTAGCGAGAGTACGTCGTTTCGAACTGCCTTGTGTATTGGAGATATCCGATCTGGACGCTATTGTCCCTGGATTTGATCTATACTTCATTCCTATCGTTCTGAATGCAACGGATCCCCGTTGGATTGTAGGCAAGCACCTGGAGGCTATTCGCGAGTATGGACCTATGATGCAGTGGGATCAAGTTGTGGCAGAAGGATATATTATATTGAACGATTCATCAGCCGCTGCGCAATTAACGGAAGCGAACGCAGGACTGGACGCGCGGGATATAGTCGCTTATGCTAAATTATCCGAACGGTTGTTCCAACTGCCGATTTTTTATATGGAATACAGCGGCATGTTCGGGGATATGGAGCTGGTGCGCCGCGCAGCTTCCGTACTGGATAAGTCCAGGTTGTTTTATGGCGGAGGCATTAACAGTCTTGAACGAGCCCGCGAAGCAGCACAGGCAGCTCATACGATTGTAGTGGGCAACATTATTTATGAACAGCTAGAGAGAGCCTTGGAGACGGTGCAAGTTATTGAAGAGAGCGCCCTTTGAATAAGGCGGCAATAGGGCATAATGAAACAGAAAGGTTGTTCTTCCAATGAATCCTATCCTTGACATACATGAAGCCGTAGCGAAGTTAAATCCTCAGCAGCAAAAGGCAGTCCAGGCGGTTGAAGGTCCCGTCCTTATTATGGCGGGTGCAGGAAGCGGTAAGACTAGAGTATTGACCCATCGAATAGCTTATTTGATCGCAACCCGTAAGGCTGCTCCATGGAGCATTCTTGCGATCACATTCACGAACAAGGCTGCGAGGGAGATGCAAGACCGCGTACAGAAGTTGGTTGGTCCTTCGGCTGGGGACATCTGGGTATCAACCTTCCACTCGATGTGTGTGCGCATTCTCAGAAGAGACATAGAACGAATCGGATATTCTTCGAGTTTTACTATTCTGGATTCAACGGACCAACTGTCCGTGATCAAGAACTGTATGAAGGAACTGAATCTGGATACGAAGAAGATTGAACCTAAGGCTGTGCAGGCTGAGCTCGGGAATGCCAAGAATGAACTCATTACTCCTGATCGTTACGAACAGAAGGCAGGAAGTGATTATTTCCTTAGCCGCTGCGCACAAGTATACAAGATGTATCAGAAGAAGCTGAGAAGCAATAATTCACTTGATTTTGATGATCTGATCATGAAGACAACTGAATTGTTCAAGGAAGTACCTGAAGTCCTGGAGTTTTATCAGAATAAATTCCAATACATCCATGTTGATGAGTATCAGGATACGAACCGCGCCCAATATATGCTGTGCAAGATGCTGGCAGACAAGCATCATCGAATTTGTGTTGTAGGTGACTCCGACCAATCCATCTATCGTTGGCGGGGGGCGGATATATCGAATATCTTGAACTTCGAAGAGGATTATCCGGAATCGACTTCAGTCTTCCTGGAGCAGAATTACCGATCTACTTCGAATATTCTCGATGCAGCCAATGCTGTCATTAACTACAATACAGGCCGTAAGCCAAAGCGGTTATGGACGGACAAGGACGGCGGCGACAAGCTAAAGGTGTATTTGGCTGATACGGAGCATGCCGAAGGCTACTACGTAGCGAATGAGATCATCCAGAACCGCAATCGCGGCAAGTCGCACGCGGACCACGCGGTGCTCTATAGAACGAACGCGATGTCGCGGGTAATAGAGGAAATTTTCATTAAATCCGATATTTCTTACCAGATCGTAGGCGGGATCAAGTTCTACGATCGCAAAGAAATCAAAGATATTTTAGGTTATTTACGATTGATCTCTAACCCGGATGATGACATCAGCCTTGGCCGAATCATTAATGTCCCCAAGAGAGGCATTGGTGACACTACCGTCGACAAGCTGGCAGATGCAGCCGGGAGCCGCGGTATCTCCATCTTCAGGGTGCTGGAGCGGGTAGACACGCTTGATTTGAGCGCCAGATTCAAGGGAGCCCTTACTGAGTTTTATAACACGATGCGCAGCCTTCACGCGATGGTGGAATATTTGTCTGTCACAGAGCTGACCGAGAAAATGCTGGAGATGACGAAGTATCGGGAAGAGCTGCAGCGGGAGAATACTATTGAATCCAGATCCAGACTGGAGAATATTGATGAGTTTCTGTCTGTGACCATGGAATTCGAGCAGCGTAATGAAGACAAGTCACTTGTAAGCTTTTTGACCGACCTTGCTCTCATTGCCGATATAGATTCTGTTAATAAGGAAGAAGAGGCGGAACAGGACAACGTGGTCCTGATGACGATGCACAGCGCCAAGGGATTGGAATTTCCTGTAGTCTTTATCGTCGGCATGGAAGAAGGCATATTCCCGCATAGCCGGGCATTCGCGGATAATGAGGAGCTGGAGGAGGAGCGGCGGCTCGCTTATGTCGGCATCACACGCGCCGAGAAGCAGCTGTTCCTGACCTGCGCGAGAGCACGCACCTTGTATGGAAAGACGACAGCGAATTCTCCGTCGCGTTTCCTCAAGGAAGTGCCGGAGGCGCTGCTCGAGTGGGTCGGTGCCGGAGGGCGCGAAGGCAGCGGTTACGCCGCCACAGGCAGCTACGGCGGCGGCTACAGCCGCGCCGGCAGCGCAAGCGGCGGACCCGCCGCCGCCGGGAACGGCGCCCGAGGCGGCTACGGCTCTGGCTACGGCGCGAGCAGCCAGCCGGCCGCCGGAAGCTTTGGCACCGCCGCATCCGCTGCGGCGCGCGGGGTCGCCTCGGCGCCTGGCGGCAGCCGCGCGGGCGCCCCAGGCGGTGCCGGAGCTGGCCCGGCACCGGCCTTCGGCAACGGAGACAAGGTGTCCCACGGCAAGTGGGGCACCGGGGTGATCGTTGCTGTGAAGGGCAGCGGCGACGATACGGAGCTGCAGATCGCTTTTCCCGCGCCGGTTGGCGTGAAGCGGCTGTTAGCCAAGTTCGCCCCGATTACGAAGATATAGTTCGGCCTGAGAGCTATCATGAACGAGAGGAACGTGATTCATTTTGTCCGAAGCGATGGAATCATTGGACACGCTGAGCACCATGAAGCAGCTGATCGAGGAGATTAGCCGACATAATCACGCTTACTACACACTGGATAAGCCTGTTCTTAGTGACAAGGAGTATGATGCTCTGTACGACAAGTTGGTCGCGATGGAACTGGAGACAGGAATCGTGCTGCCCTATTCCCCTACACAGAGAGTGGGGGGAGAACTATTGAACGGCTTTACTCCGCATCGTCATCTGGCCCGGCTTTGGAGCTTGGACAAGGCTCAGAATATCGAGGCTCTAATGACTTGGCACACGCGGGTACAGAAGCTCGTGAATGACTTCAATACACGCAATCCTGATCAGCCGCTTCCTGCTCCAACCTATGTCGTAGAGTTGAAGTTCGACGGTCTTTCGCTGAACTTGACGTATGACGGGGGACAGCTCGTACAAGCGTCTACCCGAGGCAACGGTGTCGTTGGCGAGGGTATTCTGGCACAAGTGAAGACAATTAAGTCAATCCCGCTTGAAATCCCATTTAAGGACGGGATGTTCGAGGTTCAGGGTGAAGGCATGATGTTCCTGTCTGTGCTCGAAGAGTATAATAAAACTGCGATAGAGCCGCTGAAGAATGCCCGTAATGCTGCAGCAGGCGCTTTGCGCAACCTGAATCCGAAGACAACGTCAGACCGTAAGCTGAATGCTTTTATATATAACGTCGGTTATGCTGAAGGGGTTCAATTTGCCAATCACGAGGAAATGATCGGATTTCTGATTGATAACCGCTTCAAGGTTAATCCTTATATCCGCTTTCTGGATACGATCGAGGCGGTCGCGGAAGAATTGACTCAGTTGGAGTCTATACGACATACTTTCGATTACTTAATCGATGGGGGAGTCGTCAAATTGTCCGACATGCGTACTCGGGAGGTGCTTGGGTATACGGACAAGTTCCCTCGATGGGCAGTGGCCTTCAAGTTTGAAGCCGAGGAGACTACAACCATTCTGGAATCCGTCTCTTGGGAGATCGGACGTACGGGCAAGCTTACTCCAGTAGCTACCGTTGAAGCCGTGGATCTTGCCGGAGTTACTGTACAGAAGTGCACATTGAACAACATCGGCGACATAGAACGTAAGCGGCTGAAGCACGCTCTTGGCACATCCGTATTCATTCGCCGATCGAATGATGTAATTCCGGAGATTCTTGGCAAGGTAACGGATGAAGATGACGGCGGAGAAATTATAGTTCCATTTGAATGTCCGGCATGTGGGACAGAGCTGGAGCAGCGCGGAGCACACTTGTTCTGTCCGAATCGATTGGGCTGCAAGCCCCAGATGATCAGCCGCATTGCACATTTTGCTTCACGCGATGCGATGGACATCGAGACGTTCAGCGTCATGACGGCGGAGCAGCTGTATGACGAGTTAGACGTTCGCGATCCTGCCGATTTGTATGACCTGCAGTATGAAGATCTGATTAAGCTTGGGCGTACGGGCGAGAAGAAGGCTAAGAAGCTGGTAGAGGCATTCGAGAAGAGCAAAGGTCGTGACCTTCCTTCCTTCTTGTTTGCCTTGGGTATCCCTAACACAGGGAAGACTACTACCAAGGTGTTAGCAGATCACTTCGGCAGCTTGGACAATTTGCTGGCAGCCACGGTGGAGGAACTGACGACACTTCCTGACATCGGAGGAATTGTCGCAGACAGCATCGTTTCATTCTTTACCGACCCGGTAATGCGCAGCAGTGTGGAGCGGTTGCGGGCAGTGGGTATTAACCCAGTTGTTGAGCGATCCTCGACACCAGCCAACACGGACAATGTCTTCTATGGGAAGACAGTTGTACTTACGGGCACGCTGCCTACGATGAGTCGCGACGATGCAGCCAAGAAGCTCGAAGCGCTTGGCGCCAAAGTAAGCGGCAGCGTGTCGAAGAAAACCGACTTCGTAATTGCAGGCGAAGCAGCGGGCAGCAAGCTGACCAAGGCTCAGGAACTTGGCATCCGGATCATTGATGACGAAGAAGAATTGAAACGAATGCTTGAGGGAGTATAACAATTGCGCAAGACGCCATCCACCAGGGATAGGCGTCTTATTTTATCTAGTCGAATCCCTTTATTTCAAGTAGAATATACGTGTAACATACAGGTAATAATTCAAATTAGGGATGTGAACAGATGAGTCAGGAAGCAGGCAAGTCTATAGAGATGGCAATACCATGGTTTGAGAAGCCATTACGTATTTTGGATTTTATACCCCCTGGTCCGGGACAATATGAAAAAGTCGATATTGCTGCGGAGATGAAGCATAGAGCTGAGCTTGGCTTCAATGCAGAGCATTTGGAGGTTATGGACATTGCGAGCGGAGCTTCGAATATTTTTTACTTCCGTTCGGGTGAAGCGGTGGAGCAGCGCAAAGATTTGTTGGAGACTTATACTGTAGAATGCCGGCGTAATAATATCCACTCCTTTGTATATGTGAACGTTCACTGGGCAGCTGACAATGTGGTAGAGCTTTATCCAGAATGGGTGGAGCGTAATCCGGACGGGTCCATCATTCCAATCAGCTACGGGGTTGGGGCGTATCATTGCGTGAACAGCAGCTTTAAGGAATCGACCGTTCGCGTTGTGCAGGACTTGGCCAAGTACGACATTGACGGTATTTTTCTCGATGGACCGATTTTTAACGAAAAAGGCTGCTTTTGCATTGCATGTATTAGCAAATTCAAACCTTTGTACGGCTATGAGCTGACAGAAGCAGTTTTCACGGACCGTAAGAAATTCATCGACTATATTCAGTTCAAAGAAAACTCCATTGCTGAATTTGTCCGCGACTGTTATGTAGCCCTCAAAGAAGTGAACGAGAACATGGTTCTATACATGAACAGCGTTGGCCTGAATCCTAATAAGCATTGCAGCCGTGATAATAACTTAACGATCCCCTACCAGGACATACTTGGAGCGGAAGGCGGATTTTTGGGCGGTAACTTGACGCAGCTGCCAATCTTCAAGCCGGGCATGTCGGCCAAGCTGTTAGAAACCCAGGCTGACGGTAAGCCAACAGTTATTTTTATTGCTGGTAGGATAGGCGGTGGCTGGAGCCGGATGTTACTCTCGCCCGTGGAGACGGAGATTGTTCATGCGGAATCGGTGGCGAATGGTGCGAGCACCTGGTACGGCGTATACATCGAGAATTCCTACGACCCGCGTATGCAGACGGTAAAAAATCTTTATCGCTTTCTGGAGGACAATGAAGCTCATTTCACTAAGACCGAATCTGCTGCGCGAATAGCAATGGTTTGGTCGTATGCAACAGGCAACTACTATCATTCTTCCTCGGAAGAGACAGACTTCACTGCAGCCAAAGGCAGAGTGGAGATCGATGAGAAGTCAGATGCTCGAGCATCCCTTGTTGGTTGGTATGATATGTTGAAGCGTAACCAGATTGTATTCGACCTAATTGATGATTACTATACCGAGCATAAAGATCTCAGCAAATACGAAGTTCTAATTTTACCTAATATTAGCTGTATGTCAGATGGGCAAATTCAGAAGGTCAAACAGTTCGTAGAAAACGGGGGCAAGCTGATCGCTACCTTTGATACATCTATGTACGATGAGCTGGGGGGAAGTCGTGAGAAGCTCGGATTGCAGGATGTATTAGGTATTGAGCAAGTGATTCGCAAGGAATTATTGAAAAAAGATCATATTCTCGTAGAGCCGGATGATGTGTATTTGAATCAAATAGATGATTCCTTCATTCCTGCCCCTTTCTATAGTATGTATGTGAAGCCGTCTGCCAACGCGGAGCCGCATCTCAGTTATCGTGAGAAGATGAGGTCTGTTTATGCGGACGTACCGGATGCTACTCCTTACCCAGTCATAGTCAAGAATCAGTACGGTCAGGGGCAGTCTCTGTATGTTGCGGGCACGATCGGGCAAATGTATCATGACTTTCATCTTATCCCTTATAAAAGAATAGTAGCTAACTTGTTAGATGATCTCACTTGCCGAGATGTAATTATTGAAGCAGAAGTGGATTCCGTTAATATAGAGCTTCGGGTCAAAGGAAATCAGCTGTTGCTGCACATGATTAACTATACAGGCGGGATGGCGCGGCCCATAGATAACATTGTGAAGCTGCGAAATGTGGGGATAAGGATGCTTCGGCAGGTGAGTTCAGCGAAGTCTTTGCGGACCGGTGTTGAACTTCAGGTAATTCAAAAGGACGGAGAGTCTTGCTTGGTACTTCCTGAATTAGGGGTGTACGATGTCGTTGTAATGGACATAATATAAAGCTGGATATTGTTACAAGAAAAGCAGCTCAATAAAAGAGTTGCTTTTCTATTTCAAACCTGTTAATATAAATTCTTGTCACCGACAAACTTCGCTAAATTATGCAAAGCGTACCGGGACCAAAGTTCCTTGAAAACTGAACAAATCAATGACGAATGAAGCACTGATATTGTGCTTTGCATTACAAGCTAGACTCGTTTGAAGAGCAAGTCAAATTTCACCTTTATGGAGAGTTTGATCCTGGCTCAGGACGAACGCTGGCGGCGTGCCTAATACATGCAAGTCGAGCGGATTCATCCT
>JARBUQ010000281.1 GCA_029239545.1 Paenibacillus sp. | reverse complement strand
GGATTCGATGGGGACGCCGCTCATTCTATATGATTTTTCGCATACGTGTTGTGGTCTCTCGCAGATTTCCGAAGTTATGGACAGTTAATCGACAGCCTCACAGGATCCGCTATTCCTGCAAACAGGGGCCTTTTCGCGGGCATTCATGTCCGACGGAACGTGTGTCCGAGAAAAGGGCAAAAACAGGGGTTTTGGAGCAAATAACGGAACGTATGTCCGCCACGCATCGTCTTGGTAATCGACCGTCCTACTGCTGCTTTCGAGACGAGATTCAGTCACTTTGGTAAAATGCCTCCAACCGCACCCTCTCTTATCTGTCTGATCTCGCAGGCCAACAAAGCATCTTGACCGATATATCGCATCTCGGCATCGAACTCGCGAATGAAGGCCAGCTGGGATTGATTCTTGCCGATGCGAAGTATGCAGCAGCAACCGATCAAAAAACGTCTGCATCCCATTTGCGTTTCTTGCCTGTCCAATGATAGAGGACGGGCAGAACAATCAAAGTGAGCAATGTCGATGAGAACAAACCTCCGATCACCGTGATTGCCAATCCTCCGGAGATCAGGCTCGTCGAAGATTCCGACAGCGCTAATGGCACAAGCGCCAAAATGGTCGCACAAGCCGTCATTAGAATCGGTCTGAGACGCGTTTTGGATGCTTCTATAATGGCCTCTGTAAGCGGCAACCCGGATTTGGCATTCCGCTCAACACGATCCAACAGCACGACCGCGTTCGTCACAACAATCCCTACCAGCATCAGCATGCCGATCATGGCGCTCATGGACAGCGACTGTCCGGTAATCAGCAGTGCGCCAAGCGAGCCTACTGGAACGAAGAGCAGAGAGGAGAGAATGATCAATGGAGTCCGCAAGCCGCCGAAGGTCATGCTCATAACAAGAAATACGAGACAAATTGCTGCAACCATCGCAATTCCAAGGCTGGTAAACCCTTCAATGATCATATCCAGGCCGCCGCCGAAGCTGAATTCAACACCCCCGGGCAGTACAAGACTTTCAACATCCGCTTGAACCCCACGAGTAATCGCTGAGGTGTCCCCTCCTTTAATTACTCCGCTGACTAACGCATACGTTTTCCCGTCTTTGTGGTTCACCGTAAGGGGGGCCGTTTGTTCCGTCAAATCTGCGATCTCTTTTAATTTCTTCACTCCTGCTGCAGTCATGATCTCCATATTGTCCAGTTGATCTCTGGAGGTCACCTGCTGCATATAGGACATCGTAATTGCTGTGGATTGCCCTTCCAGCTTGTACGTACCAACCTGGAGCGGTCGGAGCTGCTCATTGACGGCTTGCATCACTTGGAAGTAGGACACGTTCGCATCTAGACCTGCCTGATTAATGGATAATTCCCATTTGGGGGAAACCTCACGCAAATTATTCGAAATATCCTTCAACCCGTCATTTTGCCTCATAAGATTCTCAACCTGGCTGGCAGCTTGGGACAAAGCCGCCAAATCATTGCCGTACAAGGTTACATCGACATTATTGCCTGTCGGCGGTCCTGCCTGAGCAGCACCTTCCCGTACATCAATTACGGCTTCAGGTACTGCAGAGGAGAGAACAAGCCCACTTAAATCAGCAGCAACCTGCTCCTGCAAGACGTTCATATCCGCCCCATCTTCGAATTGAACCGTGAATGATGCGGTATTGCCGGCCCCTGACGACATGAACGGATTCCTTCCCCCTCCGCCGCCGATTGAAACCTGGTAATTGGTGACCTGGTCCAAATCCTCCAGATAGCTCTCTACTCGCTGGCTTAGCTCATTGGTTTGCTCAAGTTTGCTCTGAGCAGGCAGTTTCAGCTCCAATGACATGGAAGGAACGGATTCAGCCGGAAGAAACGTTACACCTAACAAGGGAATGGTGCTGAGCGAGCCGACCAAGAGCACCGAAGCGAGCCCGATTACGAACCCTTTGCGCTTGAGGGAGCCACGAATGATTCGCTCAAAAGCAAGGATCATCCTACCGTTCGTTTGATGCGGCTTGACTTGGTTGAAAAATTTGGCCCCAAGCACCGGAATCAGCATAACGGATACTAACAATGACGTCAGAATCGAGAACACCACCGCAAGTGCAAAAGGACGAAAAAATTGGCCAATAATGCCGCTGACAAAAGCAAGAGGCAGGAATACAACCAGTGTAGCAATGGTGGAAGAGCTCACTGCGCCTATGACTTCCTTGGTCGCTCTATAGGCCAGCTCCTTGCCCTTCAATTCCTTGCCTTTCTCCTGTCGCCACCTGTATATATTCTCGATAACGACAATGCTGTCATCCACAATTCGTCCGATTGAAACCGCAATACCGCCAAGCGTCATAATATTCAGCGTGTACCCCATCTGGTCGAGCAGGGCTATCGTGACGAAGATGGAAATAGGTAACGATATTATAGAGATGATCGTCGCGCGCACATTCCTCAGAAACAGGAAAATAATTAGAATACAGAATAAAGCACCGTATAAACCTTCCTTAACCAATGTGGAAACCGAATGCTCAATCTCAATCCCCTGATCCATCACTACATGAATATCCAGATTGGCGCTTGTTTGATAAGAGGCTAACACAGCCTTCACTTCATTCGCTACATCCGCTGTGTTGGAATCCTGTGTCTTCATAATATCGAGGATAAAGCTATCCTTGCCGTTAAATCGGGATATCTCATTACGCTCGGCTGCTGTGGTGATCTTGGCAACATCCCCCAGCTTGATCTTCCCCGATGAAGCTGCAGCAGTTCCCTGCTGCAAAGCCCCACCGCCTGCTCCAACATTCAACTGCATGTTCTCAATTTGCTGAGCAGCCCCCACCTTGCCCACCAACCGAATGGGAATCGAAGTGCCGTCCTGAATAACGGCCCCCAGCGGCACAGCATAATCAAGCGACTGGATTGCGGTCTGGATCGTGCTCAAGGAAAGACCGTATTGAGACGCTAAGCTTTTATCGACTGCAATGCGCAGCTCCTCTGTGTGGGTCCCTTTGAGGGTCGCTGAGCTGACTCCCTTAATTTTGCTTAGCTCGGGAATCATATCTCGGACCAGCACCTGCTCCATGTTCTCTGAATCCCCTGCTGCCGAAAAAATAGCAGCTGTATAAATAGGTGCGGCACCCATGGATAATCGTTGAACGTTTACATTCGCTTTGGAAGGCAGCTGCAGCTTCGCCAAAGCCCCCTCCACATCTGTTGTCAACTGCACCATGTCCGCTCCGAACGGAAATTGGATAAAGATACTGGCTGAATTTTCTGCTGTAGTACTCGTTAAGGAGTCATATCCCTTCAAATTCATCAGGCTTTGCTCTATCGGAATCGTTATTTCGGATTCAATCTCTTCCGTAGAGGCTCCCGGATAAACAGCCTGGACAAACACAGCGGGAAATTCCAGATCGGGAAACGTTTGCTGCTGGATCTGCGTTGATGAGAAAATGCCGAACCCCAGAACCAGAATACTTAGAATGACAACAGCAACCCCATTTTTCAAACTCAATTTACTTAATCCGCTCATCCTCTTTTTCTCCTCTACTCTACTTTGCAATTCCAGCATAGTGTACAGGATGATTTTGAATTCAGTATGAACAGAAATTTATTTTATTTATTGAGCAGTTGTTCCAGCGGGAGCTTCACAATTATGTCCGTACCCTTCCTGTCTATACTTCTAACTTGTATTGTCCCGGAATGAATGTCGATGATTCGTTTGGTAATGGAGAGCCCCAGTCCGCTGCCGTTCGTTGAATGGTCTCTGGATTTGTCGACTTTATAAAAGGGTTTGAAGACAGAAACCAATTCCTCTTCAGGAATACCGATTCCGTTGTCAGAAATCTTCACGATGGCAAATCCTTTCCTCATCTTCAATTCAATCCGGATATCGCCATGCACAGGCGTGAATTTAATGCTGTTGCCCAGTAAATTAATCCACACCTGGTTGAGTTGATCTTCATCCGCTTCGATCAGAATCTCCTCCAACTCGACCTCAATGGACTGCTGTCTGGCAGACCACAAAGGTTCACAAGTAATCACTACACGCCTGATCTGTTCGTCCAGACGATAGGGCTGCGGATGAAACGGATGATGCTCATATTGAAGAGACGAAAGCTGCATCAGGTTCTCGCTCAATCTGGATAGTCGTTCGCTCTCGTGTTCGATGATGCTCAAATAGTGTTGACGGCTTGGTTCATCCATCGGTTTAGTTTTAAGCGCCTTCGAAAACCCGGAAATAGACGTTAGGGGTGACTGAATTTCATGAGATACATTGGCTACAAAATCTTGTCGCATTTTATCCAGCATCCCAAGCTCTGCAGCCATATGGTTGATGCTATCTGTCAGAATTCCAATTTCGTCTTTACGTTTGTTCGTTAAGCGGACCGTGAAATCCCCCTGTGCTATCCGCCTTGTAGCTTGAGTAAAATCATGCAGAGGTTTTACAAGATAGCGGGCTGAGGCAAAAATAATCAAGCTGCCAAAACCAAGAACGATCAGCAGAACAATAAAAAGACACTTGCGGAGATATTCCATGAAAAGAAGATGGGCAGGAGCAATAAACAAGGCATGAGGAATACCATCAATTCGCAGCGGGAGGCCGATGATAAGGCGATTGGACATATCCTTTTCTTTTACACCTTCATCCCCTTTGAAAATACCGCCTTTTATAACATGCGCAATAGGCTCTTGCCCGATCTGTCTCTGCTTACCGATTCGTTCTCCGACGTATACTTGTTCACCTCGTTCATTGTAGATCTGGATCCTATAATTCGAAAATGTAGAGACTCCTTCGATGAAGGCTTCAAAGCTATCGGGCGAAGATTCCTCGTAGGTCTGGATTATGCTCTTGCCATTCTGGATCAGATCCTCCTTCAGCAGCTTTTCCACCTGGTTGCTGAACAATAAGGACGAAACAAAAAAAGCCAGAATCAAGCTTAATAACACTGCTCCAATGAGAATTAAAGCGACTCGCAAATAAAGGGACTTAATCATGCTTCATACACCTCAAGCCTATATCCCAAACCTCGCAAAGTCACAATCCTGAACATATGGGAATAAGCCTCGAACCGTTCTCGAAGCCGCTTAATATGCACATCAACCGTCCGGTCATCCCCTTCATAATCATATCCCCATATTTGTTGAATTAATGTATCTCTTGTGAATAATTGCCCTTGATAGCTGGCCAGCTTGTACATCAATTCGAATTCCTTGCGTGGAAGGGTGATGGTTTCATTGGTATTAGCGAGATAAGCTTTATAACCGATTCGATCCAATTGGACATCGCCGATCTGGATCATCTGAGAGACAGAAATCCGGTAACGTTTGATCAAGGCTTTGACGCGCAAAACCAGCTCAACAGGGTCGAATGGCTTGGTCAAATAATCATCCGTGCCCAGCTGAAATCCTTTTATTTTATGTGCGGGCTCTCCCTTGGCCGTAATCATCAGGATCGGAGTCTCCCCCATCTCGCGTATTTTGCGGCATAGCTCCCATCCATCTAATTTGGGCATCATGATATCCAGAACAACAAGATCAACCGGATGGTGAACGATATAATCATAGGCATCCTCACCGTTCGCCTTTTCCACAATTTCAAAGCCCTCGTCCGACAAGTACAAACGAACCAGCTCGCGAATATGCGCTTCATCATCTACAACCAGTATTAGAGCCATGGGAACACCAACCTTTACTTGCTGCTTAGTTTGTTGTTGGTTATCTGCTTTTTTCTCCATACCTTCATTATGGCATATGCCACAAGCACCAATACAGCAATAGGAATTATGATTTGCATTTCCAGCTGCATAGACAATAAACCTTGCGAGATTAAGGAGAGAATCAAAATATAGATCATATTGCCAAGAACAGTTGCGTACAAAAATAGGCTGAAACGGACCGTACTCACCCCGGCGGCAATATTAATTACACTTGTGGGCATAATCGGCAAAACTCTTCCTATCCACACATACCAGAAGCCCCGCTCTTTGATTTTCTGCTTTACCTTATCCTTTACAATTTTATTAAAAAAAGACTGAAACCAGTAACGGGCAATCATAAAGGAAAGAACAGCACCTACAATGCTGATCAGCCAGCTCCAAATAAAACCGGTTGTTAACCCGAAAATAGAAACATTCACGGAAACTAATAAAACCAGCGGAATGATCGGCAGCATATTTTGAATCGTCATCAGCAGAATTGTGAAAAACAGAAGGATAAAAATACTTCCATGCGACAAGTCCTTTAATACTTCCGGGTCACCTGCAATTAGAATGGAAACGGTATCGGTATTCAAGCTTAGCAGCAGTAAAATCAAGATCAGGGCAAAGGATATTAACTTCATTCGCTTATTCACTTATTGATCACCTTTTTATGTGTTGAAATATTAGGTTTACAATAACATATAAATGTGAATTGAATATGAACGGCATCCTATTTACATTTGGGTCAGCGGTTCGTCAAGAGCATCAGGCTGCCAGTTCCTGGGAAGCGAAATTTATGTTATTGAATCGGCTGTAAGAC
>JARBUQ010000280.1 GCA_029239545.1 Paenibacillus sp. | reverse complement strand
GCTTTGACAAGGTATTCGGGGCAGCCGGGTTGCAATAACTGATCGATCATCGAACAAGATTATTAACGACTGTTATGATATAGTAGTTATATCTGGTTAAAGGGGTTTGATGATATGGATCCAGAATTAAAGGCAATGCTGGAATTGCTTCATTCTCAGATTAGTGGTTTAGGAGATAAGCTGACCGACGTCTCGACTCGATTGAACTCCCGACTGGACAGCGTAGATAACAAGCTGATAGGCATTGCTGTTCAACTTACCAGGATGGAGACAGAGGGTAACAACGATGTAATAATAATGCTCGAGATGATGGATACAAAACTGGAATTAACAGCAAAGAAGGAAGACATAGACTATTTGGCAGGAAAGCTTGGACAGCATGATCTGGAGATTGACAGATTAAAACGCATCAAATAATCGGACTGAGAATAAGGTATGATATATTGCACACTTGACTTTTCAGCAAAAATCAGTATCATATAGGATAACTTAATAAAACTTTTCTTATCAAGAGTAGGTGGAGGGACTAGCCCTATGATACCCGGCAACCGACAATCCCATTTCTAACGAAATCGGAGCGCACGGTGCTAATTCTTGCGGAGGCAGATGTTATGTTTCTGGGAGATGAGAGAGGACATTCGAACGTACGGTTAAATGGCCTTTCTTCATCTCTGGAGAAAGGCTGTTTGTTGTTTATTTTGAGAAAGGAGTGTGTATGAATATGCCGATCAAAATCCCTGATCATTTGCCGGCCAAAGGAATACTAAACGAGGAGAATATTTTTGTAATGGGCGAATCCGAAGCGTTATACCAGGATATACGTCCTCTCAAAATAGCGATCCTAAATCTGATGCCGACCAAGGAAACGACTGAGACGCAAATTCTCCGTTTAATTGGAAATACTCCTCTGCAGGTGGAATTTGTGCTGCTCCATCCGAAGACCCACACTTCCAAGAATACATCTGCTGAGCATCTGGAGCAGTTTTATAAAACATTTGACGATGTCAAGGACGAATACTTCGATGGGATGATTATTACCGGAGCACCTGTCGAGCAAATGGAATTCGAGGATGTCAACTACTGGCAGGAATTGCAGCAGATTATGAACTGGTGCAACACGAATGTTACTTCCACCCTTTATATATGTTGGGCTTCTCAGGCCGGATTGTATCATCACTTCGGGGTTCGCAAATATCCGCTGCAGAACAAAATGTTCGGAGTTTTCCCACATACGACAGCAACGAAGCATGTGAAGCTTCTCCGTGGGTTCGATGAAATGTTCTTCGTGCCGCAGTCGCGGCATACCGAAGTGAGACGTGAGGACATCGTCCCGATTGAGAAGCTGGAAATATTGTCCGAATCCGAGGAAGCCGGTGTTTACATCGCTGCGACCAAGGATGGAAAACACATATTCGTAACGGGTCATTCCGAGTATGATCCATTTACGCTGAAGTGGGAGTATGATCGCGATATAGCGAAAGGGCTCAACGTTGAAGTGCCGAAGAACTACTTTCCGCAGGATGATCCGACACGCAGTCCAATGTGTACATGGCGCGCTCATGCTAATCTGTTGTTCTCCAACTGGCTGAATTACTACGTTTACCAGGAAACCCCGTATGATTTGAACGCGCACATGGCTTCTTATATTTAACTTTTAGGGAGGATTTCTAATTTATGAAAATTGAAAGCCGTTTGGCGCAAATCGGTTCGATCTCTGAACCGGTTACAGGCGCTGTCAGTTACCCGATCTATCAAGCTACCGCATTCCGTCACCCGAAGCTGGGACAGAGCACAGGTTTCGACTATTCACGGACGAAGAATCCTACTCGATCGATACTGGAGCAAGCCATTGCCGAGCTGGAATCAGGGGATGCCGGGTTCGCTTGCAGTTCAGGCATGGCGGCGCTTCAGACGGTATTCGCCTTATTCAGTCAAGGGGATCATATGCTTGTATCACTTGATTTATATGGCGGAACCTACCGATTAATAGAGAAAATTATGACCCGGTTCGGTGTAAACGCAACTTACGTGGATACGAATGATCTTGACGGGCTGGAGGCAGGCTGGACCCCCGCTACCAAAGCGGTGTTGATCGAAACCCCCACCAATCCGCTTATGATGATTACCGATCTGGAAAAAGTGTGCAGCTGGGCCAAGAAGAAGGGATTGCTCACGATCGTGGACAACACACTCTTGACTCCCTTCCTTCAGCGCCCAATCGAACTAGGCGCCGATGTCATCGTGCACAGCGCGACCAAATATCTAGGCGGTCATAATGACGTATTAGCAGGTTTGATCGTAACGAAGGGCAAGGAATTGTCGGAGCAGATGGCGATTCTGCATAACTCGATTGGCGCTGTCCTTGGTCCGCAGGATTCCTGGCTGCTCATGCGCGGCATGAAGACGCTAGCTATCCGGATGGAGAGACATGAGTCCAATGCTACACAGATCGCTAATTATTTGCTGAAGCATCCGTTGATCTCCGACGTTTATTATCCTGCGTTGCCAAGTCATCCAGGTTATGAGGTTCAGAATCGCCAATCGTCCGGGAACACAGGCATTTTCTCCTTCAAAGTAACGGATGCCAGATTGGTTGAGCCTATCCTTCGGCATATTAAGCTGATCGCCTTCGCGGAAAGTCTGGGCGGAGTGGAATCACTTATGACTTATCCGGCCGTTCAAACACATGCGGATATTCCGGAAGAAATACGCAAGAAGGTCGGAGTGGATGATCGTTTGCTGCGGTTCTCCGTCGGGATAGAGCATATTGATGATTTGATCTCTGATTTGGCAGCAGCACTTGAAGCGGCCGCGAGTGAGCTGAACGTATAGTTCGGCCGTCGATCCCGGAATACACATACATTTCGATTATGTTCAAGCCCGATTTTCATCCCAATCGTTCAACCTCCTCCTGGATGCGGCTGAGATCAATGCGCTGGAATAACAGTTCTGGCAATGGCAGCAGCTGCCCTGGAGGTACTTGGGTGTATCCCCAGCTCGGCTCATTAAGCCCAAGAAATCCGCGGATTTTCTCGCAGGTGAAGGGGAGAAAAGGTTCAAGCAGGTTGGACAAATTAGCAATAATGTGAATACAAGTAACAAGTGTAGTGCTGCAGTTGGGTGGATCATTGTTCAGCTCCGACCAGGGCTTGCGCTCATCGAAATATTTGTTGGATCTGCGTACATAGGCGAATATCGTCTCCAGCGCTTCCTTGAACTTTCCCTCTTCAATAAGCACGCCGATCTGAACATACAAATGTAATACCTGTGATCGAATTTCCTCATCGGCCACGGCATCAGGGACGCTTCCCCCGTAAAACTTCTGGATAAACGACAAATTACGGTTGACGAAATTTCCGAAAGCACCTAATAATTCACTGTTGTGGCTATAGATGAATTCTCTCCAAGAGAAGTCTGAATCCCTTTTCTCGGGACCGTTAATCATTAAGAAATATCGGATCGTGTCCGGATCGTACCGTTCTAACAGGTCAGGCAGCCACACCGCCCAATTGCGGCTTGTTGAGAATTTTTTTCCTTCCAGAGTCAAATATTCACTCGAAATGATTCGGTCAGGCAAATGAAGATGTCCGACACCTGACAAAATGGCTGGCCATATCAATGTGTGAAAAGGGATATTGTCCTTACCATGTACATAATAAGCAGTTGTATTGTTCTTCATCCAGAAGTGCCTCCAATCTTTACCGTTTGCCGAGGCCCATTTCATACTGGCAGTCAAGTAGCCGCATACCGCTTCAAGCCATACATATATTTTCTTTCCCTCGAAGCCTTCCACAGGCACGTCAATTCCCCAAGGCAAATCGCGCGTTACGGCTCGGTCAAGAAGCCCTTCCTTCAAATACCGCTCCGTCAAATGAACTGCATTTTCTCTCCATCCGGTTGATTCCGCGAGGTAACATTCCAGCTTTTCCTGGAACAGGGATAACGTAAAATAAAAATGTTCAGTCTGTCTCGCACCCGGCGTGTTCCCGCACAATTTGCATGTCTGGTTAATAAGATCAATGGGGTCCAGCAGAGAGGAGCAAGCATCACATTGGTCACCTCGGGCGATCTGGCCGCAGTGGGGACATTGTCCTTCCACGAAACGATCGGGTAGAAACTGGTCACACGCGTAACAAAAGGTTTGCTCCACTGATTTACGCACTAAATGGCCATTATCCAATAACTGCAGGAACAGCTTCTGAACAGCCCGGTGATGAAAAGAGTCGTCAGTCCTTGTGTAAATATCGTAAGAGAAACCAAGCTGACGGAAGCATTCGTCGAATTCCTTATGGTATCGCTCTGCAATAACATCCGGTGTAACTCCCTCCAAATTTGCTTGCACACTTATAGGCGTCCCATGGCAATCACTCCCCGAAACATACAGCACCTCCTCCCCCTTCAAGCGATAATAACGAGCCAGTATATCTCCTGGCAGTAAGCTCGCCACCCGTCCCAAATGCAGGGAACCATTCGCATACGGCCACGCGCCGCCAATAAATATTGTCATATCCCTCATCCTTTCTCAGTTAAATGAAGACAACAAAAAAAGCTCCCGTCCCAAGAAAGGACGAGAGCTGTGCTCACGTGTTACCACCTAAATTCATCAATACCTCACGATATTGACCTCTTCAAGTACGCCGCATGCAGACAGAGCTGTGGTCGGTTATACTCTAGCACAATAACGGGTGCCCCCGGTGCAGCCTACTTCCTGATGATTCTCTGCAGGGAGACCAGGGTTCGAAACACAGCTTAGAGACCATGTTCGTCGGACTTTTCTTTGCCCCTTTTCACCAATGAGGGCTCTCTGTTGAAAGAAATGTTCCAACTACTCTTTCTCTTCGACGCTTTTTAATTATTAATATCCAATTATAGTCAGCAGCAATCAAAAATGCAACTCTTTAAATTAAAATTGTCCCAAACCTGTCAAACGATTGTGTCCAGCAGTAATGACGCGGAAAGGCTATTGTGTTACCATGGAGGAATATGCATGTTAGTTATAGATTGCAGGTTGCGATAAGGAGTGTGCCGATAAATGAGTCAATTGGATCGCATTTTGGATAAAGTAGCTGCAGGTGAGAGACTGGGCTTGGAAGACGGATTGGAGCTGTATGCGTCGAACGAGATTGAGAAGATCGGTGCGGCGGCTAACAAAGTGATGCTGAAATGGCATCCCGAACCGATTACAACGTTTGTCATTGGGCGAAATGTGAACTATACGAATATTTGTGATGTGTACTGCCGATTCTGTGCGTTTTACAGAGCTCCTGGCTCGAAGGAAGGTTATGTGCTTCCGGACGAGGTGATTTTTCAGAAAATCCAGGAAACGATTGATGTAGGCGGGACCGAAATTTTGATGCAGGGCGGGACGAACCCGGACTTGCCATTCAGTTATTATACGAATTTATTGCGCGAGATAAAGAAGAGGTTCAAGATCCAGATGCACTCCTTCTCTCCAGCGGAAATATGGAAAATGAAAGACGTCTCGGAAGGTCTGAGTCTCGAAGAAGTAATTCGTCAGCTGCACGAAGCGGGGCTGGATTCCTTGCCGGGAGGCGGCGCAGAAATTCTCGATGACCGGACACGCCGGAAGATCAGCCGTCAGAAGGGCTCATGGACAGAGTGGATTGAAGCGATGTCCACGGCTCATAAGATAGGGATGAATACGACAGCGACAATGGTAATCGGGTTTGGTGAGCTGATGGAGGAGCGGGTGCTTCATATGCTGCGCGTGCGCGATGCTCAGGATGAATGCATTCGCAACGGCTACAACTCGAAGGGCTTCCTGGCCTTCATCCCATGGACGTTCCAGCCGGATAACACCAATCTCAAAGCAGAGAAGCTTGGTCCGGATGAGTACCTCAAAACTTTGGCCATTAGTCGATTGATGCTCGATAATATTCCGAACTTCCAGTCCTCCTGGGTAACGATGGGCCCGGAGGTCGGGAAGAAATCTCTGAGCTTCGGATGCAATGATTTTGGCAGCACGATGATCGAGGAGAACGTTGTATCTGCTGCAGGCACGACACACAAGGTCACGATTACTTCTACTTTGCAGCTTATTCGCGAGGCGGGCAAGATTCCGGCCCAGCGTAATACGCGGTACGAGACCTTGAGAGTGTTCGATGATGAAACAGTTACCGTGGACAAAGACTTTGTGATGCAGAATTAAGCCAGGGCCTGACAGTATATTATTGCTAAGGCAGCAACTGAACTCATACCCCAACAACCGTACGGAGATATTCCGCACGGTTGTTCTGTGTTACTCCACCTTGATCACAAAAGCGTACAACCCGCTACCCTTACGCCATTCTGCTCGGACGGAGTAAATATAAGTGCCTTTTTCACTGGGGAGAGTGTAAGAGGAAGATGTCAATTGTTCGGAGGTAAGCACATTGTTTCCCTCCCATGTATTGAGCTCCATCTTCTTGGGCTTGCTGCGGAAGGATATGCTCAGCTTGGTGCCGGGAGGGACGGTTACCGCATCCTGTTCCACGTCTACCATGTCTGC
>JARBUQ010000279.1 GCA_029239545.1 Paenibacillus sp. | reverse complement strand
ATGTATCTGAAAAATCATCTATATTCTCTGATGTTGTCCATTCATGTCAAAACGGTCCACAGTTAATCGACAGCCTCCCTGCGTCCGCTCAAACCCGCTAAGTGTGCGTTTGGATCAATATAACGGATCTGCTGTCCACTTAGGACCCTTGCTCTCGGTTCACCTTTCCTGATTTTGTCGAGCACTGATTTTGAGTTGAACCGGGTTTTCATTAAGAATTCTAATTGTAATCGTTTCAGAGAAGAAGCTGCTCGTTTTGCAGTTTCTTCTCCTGCTGTCTAGTTATTAGAGAAACTGTACCTGCCCTGCTTTCATAAAAATGAGCCTTCTCAGCCTGCATATCTCGGCACTCTCCGGTCGGTTGAGGCAGCATTACTTTGCATTACTAAATAATGCTGCCCGGCCTTGCCTCGTGTCCTCCAGTATCCTAATGATCTCATCCATAATCCGATTACGGCCGAGGGGTGTCCAGCTGAGCTGAAACCAGTTGGGAATGCTATAAGTATCCCGCTGCGTCCGCTCCAGCTTGGTTAGAAGCTGCGCGAGATCCGGTTCCTCGCTTCGCCTGATGATGAATACATGGTCGGATTCCATAGAAGGCAGCTCCTCGAGCAGCCATTCCTCTCTCATCTTATGGGGGGGAACGGCGCTCCCGGGCTTCAGGCCCAGGTGCGAATACAATAATTCATTCAGGGGATGATTCACAGCGCCTTGAATGCGGATATTTCTTTGTGTAACTTGCATCACGGTAACACTGGGTACCCCAGAAGCAGCTCCCTCCTGAAGCCTGATTTTTATTTCCGCTGCCCGCTCCTCTAATTGCCTGTAGGTCTCGATGGCTTCCTTCTCTCTCCCCACCAGCTCCGCCAGCCTCATATGAATGATGCTCCAGTCCAGATGATGCTCCAGGATAACAGTTGGAGCTATCTGCTTAAGAGTCTCATACAACGATTGATGGAAGTAATCAGCGATAATCAGATCCGGCTTCACGAGTCGCAATTGCTCGAGCTGTGAGATTAATTGCCTGTTATATTCCTCTTCATCCAGATCCGAATAACGATAGCAGTCCACAGCCGCAGCAACCTCCATGCCGATTGACACGAGATTATCCTGAAACCCAGTCCTCGAAGCCGTCGCTACACTCAACCGCTCACGTTTAATAAACAAAGAGGGGGGAATTCCGACCATGTCCTTGAAGATACGGCTGAAATAATATTCACTGCCGTATCCAATGCTCGCGGCAACCTCTTTGACCGAGCTGGATGGGGATAGCTGCTCCTTGGCATGCTCAATCCGAATGCGATTCAAATAGTCGGTGGGAGCAAGGCCTGTCACTCGCTTGAAGCTTCGGCAAAAGGCGTTGGGGGTCAGCTTTGCTATGTTCGCCAACGTTTCGCGGCTTATTTTCTTATGATAGTTCTGATGCATATATGTAAGGCTGGAATTAATGCTGCTATCGGTGTAGGGCTGCTGCTCCGGCTTGGGAATGTGCTGCAGCACACACTCGAGAAGGGCTTGCAGCTGCAAGTCCAGCAAGGTTGATGAAGCATCGCTGCGTCTGGCCGTAGCTGACCTATACAGCTCATCCACCTTCAGCAGCACTTCCCTGGCATCCCGCAGATGGACACGTCCTGATGGAAGAAGGGGGGCTGACCCTGCTGTGCCGGGCATCCAGCGGCCCTTATGCTTAACAGCATGAATCGCATCCATCAGGAGGACATAGTACTCGATGCCTTGGGCACTGCCGCTTGCATGAACCGTCATACCAGGGGTCAAATAATAGAGCTGAAACGGTTCTATCGGATGAACGATATCGTTGATAACCAGCTCTCCATGACCTCTGGTGATCATACACAGCATAGGTACGGGGATCGTTCTGCGGCCGATCGCAAAAGCTTTTTTACGTCGGAACCTTCGAACGGAGGAGAGCATGTACAAGGTGCGGTTGGGCTTGGAGTTCGCTAGCTCAGACATCCGGGGCACTCCTATCGACAGGTAGAATGGTTTAAACAAACGGATACATTAGGACATGGAACAATTGTGCAGCTTGCATTACACTAATCAATGATAACAATTATCATTATCAAAGTAAAAGGGGAGTATATCCAGTATGCGCACGAAAAAAGCAACCCATCTTTTCACAGCACTTATGCTCGTATTGCTGTTAGTCTTATCTGCTTGCGGCGGGGGAAATGACAATTCACAGGGAACTGGGGGTACACCGTCAGCCTCTAATACACCTGCAAGTTCACCGAAGCCAACCGAATCGGCGACGAAGGAGCCTGAAGCGCCCGTTCCCTATACGGTTAAACATATCATGGGAGACACAACAATTAAACAAAATCCTAAACGTGTTGTTGTTCTTGTTAATGATGCTGTTGAAGCTCTGCTTGCCCTGGGAATTAAACCCGTTGGTATGGTCAAGGCTTGGGGAGTCCAGCCGATGTATGACCACCTGAAGGGTCAACTGGACGGGGTCACTATCGTAGGAGATGAGAACCAGCCTAATCTGGAGGCTATCGCGGCTCTAAAGCCGGATCTGATCATTGGCAACAAGCTGCGTCAGGAGAAAATTTATGACCAGCTATCCAGCATCGCCCCAACCGTATTCTCGGTCCGGACTAATTCCGATACTTTCATCAATTTCAAGGTATATGCGGAAGCGGTGAACAAGAAGGCAGAGGGTGAGAAGAAGCTGGCTGAGTTCGACAAACGTGCAGAGGATTTCAAGAAAAAAGCAGGCGACAAAATCAACACCAAAGTATCCCTTGTCCGTTTCTATGTGGAAGATAAGGTGCGGGTGTATTACAACGATACATTCCCGGGCGGGATATTGAAGAAAGTCGGACTGAGCCGTCCGGATACCCAGAACAAGGATACTTTCGCTGACATTATTGGTAAGGAGCGGATCCCGGAAGTAGAGGGCGACATTCTGTTCTACTTCACCTTGGAAGAAGAGAAAGGGATTACGGCTAAGACAGAAAAGGCTTGGCAGGAAGAAACGCTGTGGAAAAACCTCGATGTCGTGAAAAAAGGCAAGGCATATAAAGTAAATGACGGCATCTGGAACTCCTCAGGCGGCATCATTTCGGCTAATCTGATGTTGGATGAGCTGGAAAAATATATTCTCAAGTAAATGAATGTTATATCGCGGCAAACCCGCATCCTGATGAGCAATCCGGATGCGGGTTTCGAGCTGTTCCAAATCCCTTTAAGCAGAAAGGTACCTAATAGTATGCTGTTAAAAAATAATCTGGATAAATCGATAGGCTTGCTCGTTAGTTTGACGCTCCTTTTTATCCTTTTTCTTGCGAGTAATGTATATGGTTATGCGAATACGACGTGGAGCTCGGCTTATAATGCCTACTTTCATTACAACGGCTCGAACGAGCATGTCATTATTCGTGAAATCCGTCTGCCCAGAGCGATCGTGGCTACGCTTGTAGGCTCGGCCCTAGCAGTATCAGGAGCGCTGATGCAGGCGTTGACACGCAATCCGATGGCATCGCCGGGAATTCTGGGGGTGAATGCAGGGGCGAGCTTCTTCATCGTAGCGGGTGTCGCCCTGTTGGCTGTCAACTCGCAAGGGCAATTCATTTGGTTCGCCTTAGCAGGAGCCGCTGCAGCTGCGGTATCGGTATATCTGGTCAGCGCGGTCGGGCGGGAAGGAATGACGCCGCTTAAGCTTACGTTGGCTGGAGCGACGATGACTGCATTATTCGCTTCCTTCACATCGGCGATCCTGGTATCCAGCGAGGGGACCCTGGATCATGTTTTTCTTTGGCTGGTCGGGTCCGTAGAGGGGAGGAAGCTCGAGAACGTCCTTCCTATCCTTCCTTTTTTTCTGGTGGGTATAAGTTGTTCATTATTGCTGGGACGTGCTATGAATGTGATCTCGGTTGGAGAAGAGGTGGCCAAGGGCCTCGGTCAAAATACACTTCGCGTCAAGCTGATCTCACTGATTATAGTCGTTCTGCTCGCTGGAGGCTCGGTATCGGTTGCTGGACCTATCGGATTCGTCGGTTTAGTCATCCCTCATATTGTTCGGAGTGTTGTAGGTGTCGACTATCGCTGGGTTCTGCCTTATTGTGTCTTGCTCGGCGGGATACTGCTGCTGTCAGCCGATATTGCAGCGCGGTTCGTCGCCTTCCCCAAAGAGGTTCCGGTTGGGGTCATGACGGCGATCATTGGGGCTCCTTTCTTTATTATTCTGGCGAGAAGGGAGCTTAGGAAGCCATGAGTAAATATGTTACGCTGCGGGTTCGCAGCTTGAAGCTGTCGCTGCTGTTAGAGAAACGAGCCTTATGGATTACAGCTGCGCTGCTGTGTGTGCTGCTCGTGCTGTCCGTTGTCAGTGTCGGAGTGGGCACGATGTATATTTCCCCATGGCACACAGTGCAGCATTTGATAAGCGGGATGAACAGCGGGGAGATGGAAGCGAACATTATATGGAATTTCCGTATGCCGCGGCTCGTGCTGGCTATTCTGGCGGGGATGGCGCTGGCATTGTCGGGTGCTATCCTGCAGGCGGTCGTCCGCAATCCCTTGGCTTCCCCGGATGTAATCGGGATTACGAGTGGCGCAGCTATGATGGCTGTCCTCTATCTGGCGATCTACAACGTGAAAACTAGCATAGTGTGGATGCCTTTGTTTGCTTTTGCCGGGGCACTGTTCGTGTCTGCCTTTATTTATGTGGTGGCCTGGAGAAAGGGAGTCTCTCCAATGAGGATGATTCTGGTCGGACTTGGCGTTTCGGCGCTGCTGGAGGCGGGTAAAATGCTCTTTCTCGTGCTCAGTCCTCTTGTGGTGACCAGCCAGGCCAAAATCTGGATCACTGGTACGGTGTATGGTGCTACATGGAGGTCTGTCGGTTATTTTACCCCTTGGCTTCTAATCTTCCTGCCGCTGTTGTTCATAATTGTGAGACGCCTCAATATCCAAGTGCTCGGTAATGAGCTGCCTGTTCTGCTTGGGGGGAGAATTCAACTGCAGCGCTTGGCAATGATCGGAACGGCTGCCGCATTGGCCGGTTCTGCTGTTGCTTTTGTCGGTGGTGTCGGATTTATAGGTTTAATGGCCCCACATTTGTCACGACGGTTGGTTGGCGGCTCCCACGGTGCTCTGCTGATCTGTTCTGCCATCGTAGGAGCGATCCTGCTCGTTGCAGCCGATCTGATCGGCCGGACATTCTTCGCTCCACGGGACATTCCGGCAGGGGTATTCACAGCGGTGTTAGGGGCACCCTTTTTCTTGTATATGCTGATCAAAGTAAAGAAACAGGCTTGAGAAGGAAGGTACGGATACATATGCATACATTGGATGCCATTCAGCTGTCATTAGCATACGGAGATACTACTATTATTGATAAGTTAGACCTGCACATACCCAAAGGACAAATCACTATCCTGATCGGAAGCAACGGCTGCGGCAAGTCTACCCTTCTGCGTGCATTCGCCCGATTGCTGAAGCCTGATCAGGGTGAAATTCTTCTTGAAGGGCGCAGCATAGCCAAGCAATCTACCAAAGAGGTCGCCAAACAAATGGCCGTGCTGCCGCAGGGTCCGGCGCTTCCGGAAGGGTTATCGGTGCTGCAGCTTGTGCGTCTCGGGCGGTATCCGCATCAAAGCTTTCTTAAGCAATGGTCGGAGGAGGATGAACAGAAGGTGATGAAGGCCCTCCAATTAACACATTTGGAAGAGCTTATGGAACGGCCTGTGGACTCCTTATCGGGCGGGCAGCGGCAGAGGGCGTGGATTGCTATGACGCTTGCCCAGGACACTAACATCCTGCTTCTCGATGAACCGACCACCTATCTTGATCTGGCTCATCAGGTCGAAATTCTGGATTTATTATATGACCTGAATCAGCGGGAGCAGCGGACTATTGTGATGGTTCTGCATGATCTGAACTTGGCTTGCCGTTATGCGCATCATATGATCGCCGTCCATAATAAGGGCGTCCACTCTCAAGGGCTGCCGGAGTCGATCATGACCAAAAGGATGATACGGGAAGTATTCGGGATGGAATGCGAGATCGGCGTCGACCTGTTATTCGGCACTCCGGTCTGCATTCCTCATGGGAAAGGCAGGATGATACGACCCTCTGGTTCTTGAGAAGGTTGACACAAATAAGCAGAACAGACATCCGGGGCGGATGTCTGTTCTGCTTATTTGGATAGCAAATAGTGAGTATAGCCAACTTAGATAATGAGCAAATCGAGTTTCGCATCGTGCCTCGGAAGCTGTGTGTGGTGTGAAAAACTTACTCATCGAAGCCCAAGTTGGGTTGACTAACAGGGGCAAAAGTTAGGACGGATAGTAGGGGTTCTCTGGGAGAGAAGAGAGAGTCGTCCAGATGTCGAAAATTTCGACATCTGCTTTAGTTAGTTAAAGTAAATGGGATAGGAGAACAGGTCAAAGTGTCAGGTTAAGCGCATGCCAAAAATAACACCTTATTCCATATAGTCCAGTCAATTGCAACACGATTCTTGCACAGTATGGAAGAGGTCCATCCCAAACAAT
>JARBUQ010000278.1 GCA_029239545.1 Paenibacillus sp. | reverse complement strand
TATGGGCGATTGCGTATGGATCAGCTCACTGCGCAGAACAGGTATTGTATGTTCAGCTCCTGACCCCAGAGGACGGATTCAAGTCATGATCCAGAAAGAGAAGGTATGGTTGAACGTGAAAAGATTGTCTCTGTACATTGAGAGTGAGAAGCTGTATCCGACTGAGGAATACGATATGGATATTGTTTTTGACTCCAAGGAGAATCGGAAGAAACGCAATCAAATGAAGCGAAAGCATGTCCCCGGGTTGACGATTGAGTATCCGGATCCACGCAACAGGTGACATTAAGCTTCATATCCAAGGATTCCAAGACATGCCTCTGCGGCATGTCTTTTTACTTATGCTCGTGCATATACTTGTACCGATTGATGTACAGGCAGGCTAATTTAGGAAGGACTAGACGGTGAACAGAAAGGAAGAAGACAATGAGGAAGGCACGACTGCTCCTAATGATACTTGTCGCGTTTGTCACGATGCTGTCGACATCAGCAGGCAGCCTGGCTGCTCCTGCACTGTTATACGTCAAAGCAGAAGCTGCTGCATTGATTGACGTGCAATCAGGCCGCATTATTTACTCGAAAGCCGGAGACAAGCGGATGCGCATCGCCAGCTTGACCAAGATCATGACGGCCATAGTCGCGATTGAACGAGGGAAGCTGTCCGATGTAGTTCAGGTGAGTAAGAATGCAGCAGGAAAGGAAGGCTCCTCGATTTATTTGAAGCAGGGTGAAGAGATGAGCTTGCACAATATGCTGTATGGTCTGATGCTCCGCTCCGGCAACGACGCGGCAACGGCAATTGCAGAGCATGTTGGCGGTTCGCTGGAAGGTTTTGTATTCATGATGAATGAAACCGCTCGAATGATCGGGATGACTGGCTCTGAGTTCAAGAATCCAAGCGGATTAGATGAAGAGGGGCATTACGCTACCGCCAATGACATGGCCAAGCTGACAGCCTATGCGCTGTCTAATCCAGCTTTTCAGGATATTGTGAAAACGAAAATCAAAACAGCCCCGAATCCGAACGATCCCTGGGATTACAAATGGACGAACAAAAATAAAATGCTAACCTTCTATCCAGGCGCAGATGGGGTAAAGACCGGATATACGAAGCTGGCCCTGCGCTGTCTTGTATCTTCAGCTACTAGGAATGGACAGCAGCTGGCGGTTGTAACACTGAATGATTCCGATGATTGGGCTGATCACACGAGGATGTTAGATTATGGCTTCAACAACTATCCTCTAACTGAGATCGTGAGAAAGGGCGATCGATTGGAGGGGATGCCAATTGCAGCAGGTAAAACGTTTCGGTATCCGCTGAATAAAGATGAGCAGGGTGCAGTACGCAAGGATGCCAAGCTGCTGCAAAGCTCATCCTCTACGGGTTATGTGTTCGGAGAACGCGGTTCATTGGAAGTGTATGTGAACAATCAGCTGGTAGGCTCCGTCCCTCTGTATGAAGAGAACAGCCCGCGGCTTAAGTTGACTGATAATGAGGCGTTCAAGTACAAGGATTACGGGCTTGAGTTTCGCTCCGTGCGTGGGAACTGGCCCGCAGCCCTGCAATCTGCTTTTATAAGACTGCTTTCGCCTGCCGGACGCTAATAAGGATTTGAACATCTTCTTAATAAGGGGGATTCATCATGGTGAACATCATCTGGCTGTTTTTTCTTGTTGCCGGGTTTATCGCAGCTGCGCTTCAGGGTCGAATCGAGCTTATGACAGAAGCGGTGTTCGAAGGTGCCAAGACAGGTGTGACGGTCTGCTTTGGTCTGATCAGTATCCTCGTCTTCTGGATGGGAATGATGCGTATTGCCGAAGATGCCGGTTTGCTTCGCAAGCTGGCGGTTCTGCTTAGGCCTGTGGTGCGCTTCCTCTTCCCGGATGTCCCCAAAGACCACCCTGCGCTCGGTTACATCATGTCTAATATGAGTGCGAACATTCTGGGTCTCGGCAATGCTGCTACTCCAATGGGAATTAAAGCGATGCAGGAGCTGCAGAAGCTGAACCCTGACAAAGATACAGCAAGTGCGGCGATGTGCACCCTGCTTGCACTCAATACGGCCAGCATTACGCTGATCCCGACTACACTTATTGCGATCCGGATGAATTTCGGATCAACGAATCCTGCCGAGATAGTAGGCACAACGCTGCTTGCCACAATAATCGCCACCATTGCTGCCATTGCTCTCGATCGCTGGTTCAGGTTCCGCAGCTTATCCGCCACTCGACCAAAACCGAAAGGGTGATGCCCAATGTATGCGTTCGTTACTATGATGTCAGCTTGGGCGATTCCTGTACTAGTAGTGCTGATTCCGCTCTATGCGATGTACAAAAAAATTCCCGTTTACGAAACCTTTGTCGAAGGAGCCAAAGACGGCTTTGAGACGGCTGTAAGAATCATTCCTCCATTGGTTGGGATGATGGTTGCGATCAGTGTGTTCCGGGCATCCGGAGCTATGGATTGGATGCTGAGCGGGCTCCGTCCGCTTATGGATTCGATGGGGGTGCCAAGCGAGGTGCTCCCGCTTTCGATCCTGCGGCCAATAACCGGCTCGGGCTCGCTCGCCTTCACTGCTGAGTTGATCAAACAATATGGTCCGGATTCCATGATTGGCCGAATCGCTTCGACGATACAAGGCAGCACCGACACGACCCTCTATGTACTCATCGTTTACTTCGGAGCCGTCGGAATCCGCAAGGGCCGCTACGCGCTCAAAGTCGGGCTCATTTCCGATCTTGTAGGATTTATTGCTTCAATTGTGATTTGCTTATTAATTTTCAAGTAATACATAATCTCAAATTTCTTCATTCCCTGCCCGAGCTTGAGTCGAGCGGGCTTTTTGTATTCCCCTGCTCTTATATACCTCTCAGCTTGTGCTTTCCATCAAGGATAGGTAATATTAAGACGAGATTATGAAAAGTTGGAGTTGAATCGACATATGGAAAGATTGCAAAAAGTACTGGCACATGCCGGCGTCGCTTCCAGACGGAAATGTGAAGAATATATTGAAGCAGGCAGAGTGCAGGTCAACGAAGAAACGGTAACTACACTGGGGGCCAAGGTTGATCCTCTGCTGGATGTCATTACCGTGGACGGAAAGCCGATCAAGGCGCAAACGCTGGTGTACTATACGATGAATAAGCCCAAGGGGGTTATTACGAGCGTTTCAGATCCTGAGGGGAGACAGACCATTTCTGATTACACCAAAGATATCAAGGAGAGAGTGTATCCGGTAGGACGTCTGGATTACGAGAGTGAAGGATTGCTGCTCCTTACCAACGATGGTGAGCTGGCGAACCTGCTGACCCATCCCAAGCATCATGTTCCAAAGACATATCTTGCAACTGTCAAAGGAGTTCCGCACGGCTCTCTGATCGAGAAGCTGCAGAATGGCATTATGCTGGATGATGGAATGACTGCGCCAGCCGAGGTGGAATATCACGACGTGAATCCGGAGAAGAATGAATCGGTTATTGCAATCACGATCTACGAAGGACGCAATCGTCAGGTTCGTCGGATGTTCGATGCTATTCATTACCCGGTTAATCGATTGAAGCGGGTTCAATTCGGAAGTTTGTTGTTGTCCGGTCTACCCCGCGGCAAGACGCAGAAGCTTACAGCGGCCCAAGTGAAGGAGCTTCGTTCCAGCGTTCTGGAGTCACAAAATATACAAAATAAGCCGGAGTAGGGCATCAATATTTCGTTATAATGAAGACAAGGCAGTAATTATTATAGTTTGAAGGTGATGGATGTTGGGCAAATATAGAAGAAGAATCCAAATCATCATATTTGTCGCCGTTCTATTGATTGGCGGATACACAATCGGGAGCAGCTTATTTTCCAAGGAAACGATTCCTAAGGAAGGTAGTACAGCTCCTGCTTTTAAATTAACGGGGTTGGACGGACAAGCCAAGGAGTTATCCGATTACAAGGGCAAGGTCGTCATCGTTAATTTTTGGGCCAGTTGGTGTGAGCCTTGCTACAAAGAGATGCCAGCGATTCAAAAACAGTATGACAAGTGGAAAGACCGTGGTGTGGTGGTTTTGGGACTTAATCTGGATGAAAGTCCGGTTACGGTGCAAACGTTCGTCCGTCAATATGATCTTACATTCCCGATTCTGATTGATAAAGAGTTCCGTATGCGTAATCGGTACCATGTTGTCAGTTACCCCACAACGTTCTTCATCAACGGCAGCGGCAAAATTGTGACCAAAAAAGTCGGAGAAATGGACGAGGCTTTTATTGAACAAACATTAACCGCGATGCTGAAAGAGTGAAAGGAGTTTCTTACGGGTGATTGCTAATACAAAATGCGAATGCGGACATCAGAATCACGTCGGGACAGTGCTTTGCGAAGCTTGCGGCAAGCCGCTGAATGAAGCGGATCTGAAGAGTGAAGAGCTGTTGGAGATGCGGTATGACGGGGTAGCTCGTCGTTCTCAGCGAAGCAATCCATCCTGGATCGATCGCGTCTGGAACTTCTTCTCTTCTGTCAAGATTGCGATTTATTTGATTTTGGCTACTCTGGCCGGAGCCTCGCTTGGCACTATTTACCCGCAGGAGAGCACGTTTCTTAACTTGGATCCATCGATTTACTACAAAGAAACATACGGTACATTAGGGCAGATCTATTACAAACTCGGATTGTCCGATACTTACGGCTCTTGGTGGTTTATTACCCTGCTCGTGATGATCGGGACCTCGCTTGTTGTTTGCAGTCTGGACCGTGTGCTTCCTCTGTACCGGGCACTTAGCAGGCAGCAGATTCGCAAGCATCTGCAGTTCATCAAACGTCAGAAGGTGACCTACTCGAGCGTTATGAGCTTTGAGCAGAAGGGTGAGGACCGCCCTGACGAGGAATGGGTCCATAACATTGCCAAGCAATTGAGGAAGAAAAGATACAAGGTGCATACGGACGGGACTGCGCTTCTTGCCGAGAAGCACAGATTCAGTCGCTGGGGGCCTTACATTAATCATATTGGTCTGATCATTTTCCTGTTAGCCGTTGTGGCCCGCGGCATTCCAGGCTGGAGTCTTGACTATTATATGGGCTTCCTGGAGGGCACTCCTGTTCAGATTCCCCAGACGCATTATTACTTGAAGAACGAACAGTTTAATGTCACCTACTACGAAGAGAATGAAATGACGGACAAGTTTCGTGAACAGAATAAAACCGTTCCCAAAACATTTGAAACGAAGGCTGTTCTGTATGAGTGTTTGAAGGATTGCGGAGATCCTATTAAAGCTCCTGAGTTGAAACAGGTCACTACTCACAATATTATTGTGAATAAACCTCTCAATTATAAAGGGTTGCTAGCTTATCAATTCGATTTCTCTGAGACCCCGCAATTGATCGCGGTCTCACCCAGTCTGAAGAACAAGAAGACAGGAGAGCAGTTCGGCCCGTTCAAGATTCAAATGAAAAACCCGGCGCAGCAGTATGAAGCAGGAGCTTACAAGCTGGCACTCAAAGGGTATTTTCCTGAATTTGGCCTGAATGATAAAGGTCAGCCGATGACCAAATCCAATGAGCCGAACGCTCCAGCGTTTGTTTTCTCTATAACCGGACCGAATCTACCGGCAGAAGGGATTGGTTACATTTATTTTCCGCGTGAAGTGGATAAGGTGAATTTCCGTCAGGATGAGATTAATGCAACTGTTGTGGGCGATTGGGAAATATCCGCGAACTCGATGCAGGACGTAGAGATTGCCAACTACACAAGCTTCCTCAACATTCGCATAGACAGAGCTCTGCCTTATATATGGGTAGGCTCAGGCATCTTTATGATTGGTGTTATCATGGGGCTCTATTGGCAGCACCGTCGAATCTGGATTCGAATTGATCATGGAAATGTGCTAACACTAGGAGCGCATACGAACAAAAACTGGTATGGTCTTCGGAATGAGGTAGCCTCCGCTTTGCGAGCCGTTAACCTTCAAGTAGATCCGAAGCAGCTTGCAAATGAGGTGAGAACGTGAGTTTAGAGTCGGTCAGCAGTGCGTTTTTGTTATTAGCGTTTATTTTCTATTGTTTATCGTTCGGATTGTTTGCAGTGTCTATTACAGGCAAAAAATTCAGTGAGCGTGAGCCGGAAGAGCATGTGCGCCTGTGGAGCCGCATTGCCTTCGGAGTTGCAATTCTCGGACTAGCGACCCATCTCGGTTTTTTCTTCACCCGATGGGGAGCAGCAGGACGTATTCCGACTAGTAATATGTTCGAATTCATGACGTTCCTGGCTATGATGACGATGGTAGCGTTCATTATTATTTACTTGATCTACCGTAAGCCGGTTCTTGGGTTGTTCACCATGCCTGTAGGAGTCATTATTCTGGCTTATGCATCGGTATTTCCGCATGAGATTACGCCGCTCATTCCAGCGCTGCAAAGCTATTGGCTCAAAATCCATGTAACGACTGCTGCGGCAGGTGAAGCCTTCTTCGCTGTAGGCTTTGCAGCAGGGTTGATGTACTTGATTCATGTAATAGATTTTAAGGATTTAAGCAAAAAAGGGAAGCGCGCAACAAGA
>JARBUQ010000277.1 GCA_029239545.1 Paenibacillus sp. | reverse complement strand
GTATGAAGCCTCTCTGACACAGGGTTCCAATTTGTCCCATTTGCTGCCGCATTTCCATGTATCTGCTTTTATGCGGCCAGTATGGGACGTATTCTGGCAGGAGCGATGCTCTCCCCTTTTAACAATGGCCTTAATCATCAACGAACAGCATTATATTGAAGGCAGAGTCATCCGCACGGAGCCTTACAGCAGTCTCCTTGCTTCGCTCCTGTTCCAGGCTCAGGCAGCGCTGCAAATGAATGCGATCGTATTCCCGTACGCTGCCGAGCAGTCTCCTTCTCCTTCATCCATGAATCGGTTGGCTGGACTTGTGATAGAAACCTTCTCCGACTTGAGCGAACGGATTGAGCTGGGCAAAAAGCTGTATGCGATTCTTTTCGGTGTGCCTGCTATTTATAATGGAGTTACCGCATTTGCCTCCATGACAGATCATACTGGCTCGCGTGCAGATTACTGGCCGCATTTATTCACTAACCATCGTAAAGCTGACTCGCTAAAGGGATCGGCTTTCCTTGAAAAGCTGAGTGGCTGTGAGCTGCTGGAGGGGGCAGACCTCTTATATAGTCCGCTGCTCACGGGTGCATGGCCGGACCAGCCTGTTCAATCTCCGGAACATTATGATTGGTTGACCGACCTCGCGCCATTAGCTTTCTTCAGCAATGCTTCTGTTCCAATGGCTTTCGAAATCACCAATGAGTATGGGTTTATTCTGAACAAGCTCGAGTTAACCGTGATGACCGAGCAGCAGTGGGCAGATTAAATAAGTTCAGTATTAGCCGCGTCCTCCAGCATTGCTTTTGGGCTTGCGGAACCGGCGATAGATGGTTTGGAGCGGTCTTGGGAAGCTGCTGATCTCTGCTTCCGTAACCGTCCGCGTAACGAAAAGCAGCACCACGTAGATCAAACAAGCCAAACCTCCTACAATAACCGTATTCCCCATATCATTCAGTCTGCTGGCAAAGGGTTGTACCCAACGGTAAGTAAGGAGCTCAAGCGCTGCTCCCGCAGCAGCAGTGAGTATCACGGTAACAATAACGCCGCCCCATTTGTGCCCTAGCACAGTGTAATCCACTTGACGCTTCAGCACACGCAGGTTGAGCTGGGCCATAACGATGAAGCACAGCGCAGTCGCCGCTATGATCCCGTATATGCCAAGCCACGGTGCAAGCAGGAAGCTCAGTGTCAGCTTGATCACAATCCCGATGACCACATGCACGATGAGCGCCTTCATCTGCCCCATCCCCATAAGAATCGCACCTGAAGTCTGCATAACGATTTGGAACATCGCACTCATCGTTAATAATATGATAATCGACGTGCCTTCATGGTTGGCGAAGAGAAAGCCATTGAGCGGTCGTGCTGCTACACAGATCGCCAGCACCATGGGCAGTCCGGTCAGAATGGACAGATAAAGAGCCTTGGATGCCTGCTGCCGCACCAGCTCCATATCTTTGCGAGCGAATGCCGCCGAAACTACAGGCACAGCCGATTGACTGAGCGCAATCGCCAGAATGATGGGGATGCCTGCCAGGGACTGAGCTCTACCGCCCAATAAGCCCAACGCTTCCTTGGCCGCATCATAGCTCAGGTCCGGCTGCAGCAATCCAATCGTAATGGAGGAATCAATCAAATAAATGAGCGGCACTGTTGTAGAAAACAATACAATAGGTATCGAAAGACGGAACAATCGACTATAAATAGCCGAATAATTCAAAGCTTTGGCCGGGGGATTAGCATTTACAACTTGTCCATTCCTGATATCTTCTCGGCGCAGCTTGAGCGCATAATAAGCCATGACCGCAACGGCTCCGATGCTTCCCATAACTCCGCCAAAGGATGCGCCTGCAATTGCCTTGACTTTGCCATAATCGAAAGTCAACAGGAAGTACGCCAGTCCGATTGCTGTAATCAGCCTTAGAATCTGCTCGATTATTTGGGACAAGCCGTTGGGCAGCATCCGCTGTCTTCCTTGGAAGTATCCGCGCATAATAGCGATCAGCGGGAACAGCAGCAGGGCCGGAGCGAGCGCCCGAATCGATAGTACCGCATCGGCATCACCGCTAATATGAATAGCGTAGTAAGGGGCGAGCATGTACAGCAGCAAGGTCATTACGACGCCTGCTCCAATCGCGAACATCGCCGCTGCACGATAGATGCGGTTTGCTTCCGCATGCTGACCAAGCGCGGTTTGCTCGGAGATTAGCTTGCTGAGCGCGCTTGGAACACCTGCCGTTGCCACAACTAACAGGAAGCTGTATATATTGAAAGCAATCGAATAAGTAGCCATACCTGGGTCGTCCAGTAAATGGACAAGCGGAATACGCTGAACAGCACCTAATACACGGGCTATAAGTGCGGCAAGTGCTAGAATAATCGTTCCTTTGACAAGAGAGTCTTTTGACAATGTAGGACCTTCTTCCTTTATTTTCATGACTCCCATTATACAAGGTTTCGATTGAAGGGGCTACCGAATCACACAACACATAACAATTGACGTATAGGACTCATTCATAGTACGATTGTCCACATGCTAATGATATGTAAATTTAGACACATATATCATCGAACAAATCATACTAAATAAAACATGGAGGGAAAAGTACGATGAAAGACAGTTTGTCAGAACAACCTAATCACAATTTGCCTTTTTGGCCGATTATGATTGCTATTTTTTTCGGCTCTTTTGTTACCGTACTAAGCATGAGCACAATCAATGTGGCGCTTCCGATTCTCATGCAGCATTTCGAAGCCGAGCTCGTTACTATTCAATGGACGATAACCGGATTCATGCTGGCTACCGGTACGATCGCTCCGCTGACAGGCTATCTCGGCGAGCGCTTCAGCTACAAGCGGCTTTACATGGCATCCCTGATCGGATTCACCGTTTCTTCATTACTATGTTCACTTGCCTGGGACACGACTTCCCTGATTGCCTTCCGGATTGCTCAAGGTGCATTCAGCGGGCTCGTTATGCCGGCAACTATGACCATTATTTTTCAAGTTGTGCCTCGTGAGAAGCAAGCCTTCGCTATCAGCCTGTGGTCGCTCTCCGCTATGCTTGGACCCGCATTTGGACCGACTCTAAGCGGATGGCTCATCCAAAGCTTCAGCTGGCACTGGCTGTTCCTCATGAATGTTCCTATTGGACTGCTTTCCATTCTATTAACGGCCAAGTTAATTCCGTATTATCGTCTTAATGTGCCCAAATCCCTTGATGTCCCAGGTCTATTTACGGTAATGGCCGGAAGCTTGTCGCTCTTGGTCGCTTTTAGCAAAGGCAACAGCTGGGGCTGGTCAAGCTGGGAAACCCTATCCATGTTAGGTGCCGGGATCGTTCTCTTGATCCTGTTCGTGATTCGCGAGTTGAATACGAAGGTTCCCTTGCTCAACCTGCGCGTTCTGGCTAATTCCAGGTACACGCTTACCTTAATCATCAGCTCTGTCATTACTATCAGCCTTTATTCGGGGACGTACTTAACCCCATTATTCCTGCAAAATATTCAACATGTAACCCCTCTCGACACGGGTCTGATTCTGCTCCCGGCTTCACTTGCCATGGCAATTTCTATGCCCGTTGTCGGCAAACTGTACGGCAGGCTGGGGCCTATGCTGCTTATGGTTATCGGGATCGTCCTGATCGCCATTGGCACCTTAGCTTTAAGCTGGCTAAGTGTGGACATCCCGCACAGCTACATCGTATTGTGGATGATTGTTCGCAACTTGGGAATTGCCATGGCTACTATGCCTGCGAGCACGGCGGGTATGGAGCAGATTCCAGTTGCTCTATCCGGACATGCATCCTCCATCAGCAACTGGATACGCAACGTATTAGGTTCGTTCTCTATCGCTTTGTTCACAGCTATGCTGGGCTCGCGGATGACGGTGCATGTAGCGGATTTGAGTCAAGCTCCTACGGGCAACGATGCAGCTTCGATTCAGCTTGCTTCTTTTACAATGAGTGTGAATGATGTTTATTTGCTGGCAACGTTCGTGGTGCTGCTCGGACTGCCTCTGTGCTTTTGGATTCGCAAAAGGCAACCGACCCCTGCTCCGCTGCCGACGAAACAGGAAGTCGCTTAGGCTAAAACTGGAACCAAATCTGGGCTCCTGCATATGATGATCATGACTAAACACGGAGGTGCATTTCATCATGGTTATCTATGAGGCTAAGCCTGATTGCCAGAAGGTAGTCAAACAAGCAAAGGAAGAAGCGTACCAGGCTTGCTCGCAATACGTGAACCGGTACGTCCGCCTGCAGCGTATGAGCGGAGATTCGTTCGAAGGATACATCGTACATGTAGACCCGGAGTTTGTATACTTACAAGTGCCACAGCAGCAGCCAGCCAGAGGATTTTTCAATCCATATTACCCTAACTATTATTACAATAACACCGTACTCCCGCTTGTTCTGTTCGGTTTGTTAGCCATTACTCTGCTTCTGTAAGATGAAATTGCAAGTTGTTGCTTGAAGAGCCCTGTCGAAGTTGGGATAATTCCCATTCGGAGGGCTTTTTCTTTATTGTCACAATACTCACACAATTCACCCGGGCCATCCATAATATTCCTACTATAATTAAATATAAGCAATTCCGATCTGTTATCGACCTCAGGATACCCCAGTGAAAGGATGTGTTCTTATGTCCCCCTTGAGAAAGCTGATGCTTCTGATAACACCTCTACTCGCTTTTCTTGCCGGATGTCAAGAGGAGAGGCTGTCAGATCCAGTAACTCAACCTGCTGTCACAACCGTCAAAGCAGAATCAGGACATTTGGTTACCCGATTTCGTTTGGATGGAATGGACGGTCATGCCAGCTATTTGAATCAGGAGCTTGTTATTGATCCCGATTATTATTCCAGCCACAGTCTGCAGCGTGGCGAGGTTGTTTATCTGAATTACCCCGATAATCTGGTTGAGCAATATCCGACTATAGGTAAAACTAATATTCTTCGTGTTATTGCCCTGGAGGGTGAGACCGTTGAGATCCGTAAAAGTGTAGTTTATATTAACGGAAACAAACTTGAAGCTTTCTATGGGAGACCTCCAGGACCAGGACTGGAAGAACTGAAGGATCAGGATAGAGCAAGCGCTCTCCCAGACAATGATCAAAACAATCTAAGGCTTCGCATTCGCAATTATGAGTCTATGAATTTGGCGTCAACCCGAATTCCGTCAGGAAGCGTATTCCTATTGGGGGACAATCGCGGGCGATCCGCCGACAGCATGTCCATCGGAGCTGTAACACTTGAGCATATTCAAGGAAAAGTGTTAGGGTACCTGCATAAGCATGAATGGGAAGTCAGCCCAACCTTTCACGTTCCCACACCTGACCCAGCAGATGACCCGAACAATTCCTTACAGCTGCGAGGCGAACAAGGCATGCTTGCCATAGTCGATCAGCCCCTTATTGCGCGAAAAGCTTACCAGAACTTCTGGTTTTTCTGGGGTCAAGAGGTAGCTTTAAAAGGAAAGCTCGAAATAATCGGTGTTAAGCAGGGGAACGAAAGGAATCGCCATACTGTTTTTGCTGCCGGTGGTGTCAGCGAGCCTATCAAAGGTACAGCCGACGGCCATATCCCGCCTTCCAATATGACTATCCCTGAGCCAGGTCTATGGCGTCTCGAGGCCTATATCAAAGACAAGTACTTCGGATCCATAGTTGTCGATGTGCAAGCTAACTCAATTGAAACGGCGCCTTGGACAAAATAATAAAACACGCTCATGCTCGCGAGGAAGGTCTTTCTTTCAAATACTCCGAAGGGGTTTTGGCGTTTATTCGTTTGAAGGTGCGTTGAAAATAGGAAACATCACGATATCCTAACAGCTCAGATATCTCTCCAACAGTAAGAAGAGAGTCACGCAGCAAATAAAGGGCGGATTTCATTCTTACGGCATGGACATATTCACTGATCGTCTGGCCCGTTACTTTGCGAAACACGGATGCTGCATAGTTCGGGCTTTTCGATATGCATTCGCCCAGCTCCTCCTTCGTCACTTTCTCGCGATAATGATCCTGAATGAAAAGCTTCATCCTCTCTGCATGCTTCTGGATTTCCGTTGAAACCGAAGCCCCATCCAGCTCCCTATTCCACAATGCTAATACCTCCAAGGTGATAGCCTGACCTCTGATCAGTGAGTAGGCCTCCTGCTCCTCCCATTCTGTAAACCAGCGTCTGATCCGCTCCAGCATGAATTCATACAGCCCTGTTTTGGCCCTCAGCCATTTGCTCCTCCGGAGGATTGGCAAGCCGATTGCTTCAAGAACCGTGAGTTCAAAGGTGATCACATATTTCTCGTGCACGACTGTTGGAATCCCTTTACCGTAATATGCTGTTTTCGCGGGAATGAGCAGCAGATCCCCTTTTTCCACAATTACCTTCTCCTGATCAATCCAAAACACACATTTTCCGTAACTCACCAGAACCAAGACGGCCGGTCCTCCGCCTGCTTCACTCTCCTCGAACCAATCCATTCCCTGGTCCTTCCGAATGTTCATTACTCTCAACATGACAGCTTGCTCACACCATTCGTTTAGAT
>JARBUQ010000276.1 GCA_029239545.1 Paenibacillus sp. | reverse complement strand
GCATGTATTAGGCACGCCGCCAGCGTTCGTCCTGAGCCAGGATCAAACTCTCCATAAAGGTAGAAATTTGACTTGCTCTATAACGAGTCTAGCTTTGTTGAAGATCCGAAGACCTTCAAACTTGCACGTTCGTTGTTCAGTTTTCAAGGAACAATCAGCTAACTTGGTAACCACCGTTTCAGCGGCGACCTATATAAGATAGCATAAAGCTTGTCCTCATTGCAAGTGTTATTTTGAATAATTTTTATGCACAAGCACAAACGTCCAAATAACGGAAGAAGCACCTCTGTTATTTGGACGTTATAAACCACACAAATGGGTATTACTCCGCGCTTCGATCCCGCATAGCAGGGAATAACAGCACGTCGCGTATGGAAGGAGAATCGGTCAACAGCATGACCAAACGATCGACACCGATTCCTAATCCTCCGGTAGGCGGCATCCCGTACTCCAGAGCACGGATGAAATCCTCATCCATCTCATGAGCCTCGTCATTCCCATGCTCCCGTTCAAGAAGCTGAGCCTCAAAACGCTCACGCTGATCTATAGGATCATTCAATTCAGTGAATGCATTGGCGTGTTCGCGTCCCACGATGAACAGCTCGAATCGATCCGTAAACCTCGGGTCCTCCTCGCTCTTCTTAGCAAGCGGAGAAATCGCAACTGGATGCCCTGTAATGAAAGTAGGCTGAATCAGAGTAGGCTCCACAAAATGCTCGAAGAAAGCATTCACAATGTGCCCGAATGTCATTTTAGGCTCAACAGGTACTTTGTGGAGCTTAGCCAAGCGGTGGGCTTCCTCATCGCTGATATCCTCGTTGAAATTAACCCCGACTACTTCATTTACAGCATCAACCATAGACACGCGACGCCACGGTGTAGTCAGGCTTACTGCCTGCCCCTGGTAGGTGATCTCTGTAGAACCAAGCAACTCTCGGGACAAATGAGCAATCAGGTTCTCTGTCAAATTCATGATATCGAAATAATCCGCATAAGCCTCATACAATTCGATCATAGTGAATTCCGGATTATGACGTGTCGAGACGCCTTCATTCCGGTATACACGGCCGATCTCATAGACCTTCTCCAAACCGCCTACAATCAGACGTTTCAAGTGCAGCTCGATGGCGATTCGCATGTTCAGCTGCATGTCCAAAGCATTGTGATGGGTAAGGAAAGGACGCGCAGCCGCTCCGCCTGCGACGGTGTGCAGGGTAGGTGTCTCCACTTCCAAATAACCGTGATCATCCAGATAGCGGCGCATTGCCTGAATAATCCGGGAACGGAGAATAAATGTATCCTTCACCTCTGGATTTACGATAAGATCCACATATCGCTGGCGATAGCGTAATTCCACGTCCTTCAAACCATGGAATTTCTCCGGCAAAGGATAGAGAGACTTGGACAGCACCTCAAGCATGTCTACTTTAACAGAGGTCTCCCCTGTTTTGGTTTTGAACACGGTGCCCTTGACTCCTACAATATCTCCTAGATCAAGCATGTCAAACGCTTTATACAAAGTACTGCCTATTGCATCCTCGCGGACGTAAATCTGAATTTTACCCGTCAAATCCTGAATGTGGGCAAAGCTCGCTTTTCCCATTCCGCGTTTTTGCAATATACGGCCTGCTATCGAGACTTCAACATTATTCTCTTCCAGCTCTTCCTTGGGCATAGGCTCATATTGGCTTAAAATAGCTTTGGTATGATGCGTACGATCAAACTTCTTGCCAAACGGGTCCACTCCCAGCTTGCGAAGCTCGTCCAGCTTGTTCCGGCGTATAACTAATAATTCGTTCTCATTCAAATCCAATTCCTGACTCATTATTCTTCACTCCTATGAATTGCCGATGAAAATCAAGGTAACTGCATATGTTTATTGTTCTTTTAAACAAAAAAGCTCCCGAAGGAAGCTTTAGGAAGGCATTACTTCTTAATGTCGATAATCTTATACTGAATGACCCCAGCAGGAACCTGAACGTCTACGACCACTTCCCTCTTCTTGCCCAACAACGCCCTGCCCACAGGACTTTCATTAGATATCTTGTTATGCAGAGGATCTGATTCGGCTGTGCCGACAATCGTATATTCGACATTCTCATTGAATTCCATATCTTCAAGGGTCACGATACTGCCAACACTGACAGTCTCGATATCCACATCGTCGTTGTTAATGATTCTAGCGTTGCGCAGCATCTTCTCGAGTGTGATGACACGTCCCTCAATGAAAGCCTGTTCATTCTTAGCGTCTTCGTATTCCGAATTCTCGCTAATATCTCCGTAGCCAATAGCTACCTTGATTCGCTCAGCGACTTCCCGACGTTTCACGGATTTCAAAAACTCTAATTCATCTTCAAGCTTCTTAAGGCCGTCAAGGGTAAGAAGGACTTCCTTTTCTGACATATTAACAAATCTCCCGTCATGTGAAGATTTTCATACTGGAAACCGTTAAATCGATTACGTATGAATTTCACTCATTTAATATATTAACCATGTCAGCCCAAGATGACAGATGGAACGTATGGTTGCCGGAAGTCGATCATCTATTGGATGATTATATTTCAACCGGAATGAAATGTCAATCGCAACCAATCCGCATAAACAGATGAGGTTTTTAGTTCAAATCTGCTTGTTCTTGAGCCATTCTCAGTTTGAAATTAGTGAACCAACACGGCGTTTTCTTCGTCTTGATCCGCTTCTCCACTCTGCACGAATTCGTGCAGTGTTTCGGCCATCTGATCTCTCCTTGTGTGCTCCATTACGGAGTCTTTCACTCGAGCTGAACCGCGTAACCCTTTGAGATACCAAGCCATATGCTTGCGCATTTCGCGAACGGCCACACTCTCCCCCTTCAAGCTAACCAAACGGTCCAAGTGGAGTATAGCAATTCGCATCTTCTCAGCCGCCCCTGGCTCCGGCAACAGCTCACCGGTTGTCAGGTATTGAATCGTTCGGTAGAGCATCCATGGATTGCCTAATGCAGCCCGCCCAATCATTACCCCGTCACAGCCAGTATGAACCAGCAGCTTCTTGGCATCTTCCGGCGTGAACACATCCCCATTGCCGATAACAGGAATGGATACGGAATCCTTCACTTCCTTGATGATATCCCAGTTGGCCTTGCCGCTGTACATCTGCACTCTTGTGCGTCCATGCACACTAACCGCTGAGCCTCCGCCGTTCTCCACAGCCTTGGCATTCTGAACCGCATAGACGTGATCATCATCCCAGCCGATCCGCATCTTAACGGTAACGGGTTTACTGACCGAACGGACAACCTCGGTTACCATCTGCTCAATTCTGGCTGGATCAAGCAGCCAGCGAGCTCCTGCGTCACACTTGGTTATCTTCGGGACCGGGCATCCCATATTGATATCGATAATATCCGCATTCGTCTGCTGATCGACGATCTTCGCCGCTTCTACAAGCGATTCTGTATCGCCTCCGAATATTTGCAGGCTAAGCGGCTTCTCCCGTTCGTCCACATAGAGCATCTGCATTGTGCGGTGATTGCCATGTAGAATCGCTTTATCGCTGACCATCTCTGCACATACAAGCCCGCAGCCGAATTCCTTGGCTATCAATCTGAATGCAGGGTTGCACACTCCTGCCATCGGAGCCAATACAACATTGTTATTCGTAGCTACATTTCCGATTTGAAGCATTTTATTGTCACTCTCCTTCCTTACGAACCGGCAACAGCTCAGCTGGCTCGATGTTTAGCGCGTCTGCGATCTTCTGCATGATTCTGGGCTCCGCCTTGCGGCTGCCCCGTTCAATAGCGCCCAATATTGCTATAGAAACACCCATCTTCTGGGCTAACTCGTCCTGTGTGAAGCCTTTAAGCTTGCGAAATGCCCTTACACGTTGGGCGATTTGGTTCTTTTCCACAGTCTAACGCCTTCCTTTCCTTCCAGTTTATCCAGATCCAGCTCAAGCAAATCAGCCTCTTCCGGTTGGAACTGACGAAGAACATCTATCAGCGGAATTAGCACGAATGCCCGCTCTTGCATACGCGGATGAGGTACTGTAAGCTCAGCAGTCAGAACTTCCAGATTATTATAGCCTGTCTTATTGTCGGAAACGTCCCACTTGTACAAAAGCAATAAATCCAGATCAATGGTTCGCGGACCCCAGCGAATATCTCTGGTCCTGCCCAGACGAAGCTCTATACCCGCCATCTCACGATAAAGCTGACCAGGGGGAAGGTCGGTATGCACGGCAATGACCTGATTCAGAAAAGGAGCCTGCTCCAAGTAACCGACAGGATCGGTTTCATATATAGAGGACTCATCTGCTATCGTAGTAGAAGGATGCTGCTCCAACAGCTGTTTCGCATCTGTAAGGAACTGCTCTCTCTCCCCTTGATTAGAACCGAGCCCAATATAGGCGATATAAGTGTGCTGCTGTACCACGTATCATGCCCGCTTTCTAAGAATATGCACGGTAACCCCTTCGAAGTGAGTGTCAAAAGGGGGATGAGGCTTCGTTAATCGAACCGCGACATCATTTACCCTAGTATACTGATGCAGAAGATCGGATGCAATGGCCTCGGCTAATGCCTCAATCAGATGAAAGGGTTTGCCTTGGACAATACCCTTCACGCGCTCGTATACTTCCGCGTAATTTATCGTGTGATTCAGATCGTCCGATTGTCCGGCCTGCGAGAGATCAAGCGAAAGCTCTACATCTGCATGGAACCGTTGACCCAGCTTATTCTCCTCCGGAAACACACCGTGATAGCCATAAAAATGCATGCCTTTAAGCTCAATTTTGTCCATTGCTTCCTCCCCCTCTCACGATTGCATCAGTCATAGTCGCAACTCGTTTCATCTCTAGGACGTCATGCACCCTTATGATGTTGCACCCCTGGGCAATTCCGAGCGCGACTGTCGCAGCTGTCCCTTGTACCACATCCTCTGCTGGGAGCTGAAGCGTGTTACGAATAAATGTTTTCCTGGAAGTCCCAAGCAGCACGGGATAACCTAACTCAGCAATTTTATAAAGATTTTGCAGCAGGTACAAATTTTGCTCATAAGATTTGGCGAACCCAATTCCAGGATCCAGAATGATTTGCCCTGCCGATATACCCGCTTCCAGAGCAATCGCAACACTGCTGCGCAAATCCTCAACCACATCATGCAAAAAGTCCTTATAAACCGCCTTCTCGCGGTTGTGCATCAGCACCACAGGACAACCATTGGACAGGGCAACAGCAGCAAGCTCACGGTCACCTCGAAAGCCCCATATATCATTGACGATATGTGCCCCCGCCTCCATCGCCTGCCTTGCTACCTCTGCTTTATAAGTGTCCACCGAAATCGGAACAGGCAGACCAGCCTTCACCAAGGCTGTCACAGCCGGCACTACCCTGGACAGCTCTTCCTCAAGCGTAACCTTACTGGCGCCCGGTCTGGTGGACTCACCGCCAATATCGATCATATCTGCTCCCTGCGACACCATTTCCATAGCTCGTCTCACGGCCTGATCAATCGTGTTATAACGTCCTCCATCGGAAAATGAATCCGGGGTTACATTCAGAATGCCCATAATAAGTGTTCGCTCCCGCATATCCAGCAGCAGGTTGCGACATGTCATGATATTCTTCTGGAGCAGTCGGGCATCATGCCGTACAGGTTGCCACCAGGAAGCAGCTTGGATATCCCCATTTGAATGGCTGTTCATTTCCACACCTTCTCTCCGTCCATTACGCTGCCACACTCCATACTGTATCACTTCGCCTCAATCAGGCTTTGATAAGCTTCCTTCAGCCTTAAAGTCCATGGTCCGATTCGTTCTGTCTTAAGCCTGTTCCCGATAACTGTCTCTTCTCCATGAAGATCGAAGCAGGAGCCAATGGGGACGATTTCTTGAATCGAGTTCGTCACGAATATTTCATCAGAAGCAAGCACCGCATTCCAGTTATAAAATCCTTCCTCTGCAGGAAGCGCGATTCGTTCTGCTAATTCCAATATGATTCCTCTAGTGATTCCCGGAAGGATTCCCGTATCCAGATGCGGGGTGCATAACATCCCGTTTCGGACGAGAAACAGATTGCTGACAATGCCTTCAGCCGCAAAACCGCGCTGATCCAAAAAAAGCCCTTCGGCCCCTCTGGCCCAAGGATAATCAAGCATTTCGCGTTTCGCCCCTATATTATTCATATAGTGGAATGATTTTAAACGAACTGCCCCCTCAGGTGTATTCCGTCGAGTTCTCAGTAACTGCAGCGGTTTGCCGCCCATGGCAGCGCTTGGATCCCGAGGTGGCAGCTCCTTCATATACAGGATGACGTTCGGCTTACTGTAAGAAGCTGTGGGCAGACCAAGCGCCTCAGAACCTGCGGAAACAGATAACCGGATGTACGCATCCTCCAGCTCGTTTTCGCGCAGCAGCATAGCAATTTGTTCATAAAGCTCCTCAGCATCCGGTTTATAGTCAATAGCGAGCTGTTCGCAACCCTCTGTCAGCCTGCGCAGATGACGTTCCAGTAAAAAGGGGCGGCCTCCATAGGTGCAAAACGTTTCGAATAACCCCATTCCATA
>JARBUQ010000275.1 GCA_029239545.1 Paenibacillus sp. | reverse complement strand
ACTTGCGGCGCTTCGGCTCTGCCATCTTCCAATTGATTCTATTCATCCTTTCATTCGTTAGTTATGTAGCCCTTGTATTTCTTCTTGATTTCGGATACGAATACGAATACAGCTCCACAGCGCTCGTCCCAGTACTCATTTTATTATTCGTATGCGGCGGAGCCTTAACGATCTGGATCATTGTCGATCTGTTCCTGATCCCGCGTATGATCCGGGAATGGAATGCCCGTGTCGAGCAAGATATCGTGAACCAGATCGTGAGACATCGCCAGCATCATAATTAATGCATGGAATCGAGTTAGTATTGCCACGAATAAGATGCCGGTATAGACTGGGAGTAGGTAGTCATTACTATGGCGCTGCTGCCAAAAGGGAGACTTGAATGGTGAATTTGTCAGAGGTCAATTATTGGGCCGTTCTTATTGCCACCGTTATAACTATGGTGCTCGGGTTCTTGTGGTACTCACCGGTGCTGTTCGGCAATGCTTGGGTCAAGCTGAGGAAGGTGAAGATGGAGGACATGTCTGGAGGCGGTGCGGGTACGTATGTACTGACGGCTTTGACGGCCTTGATTGGTGCTTTCCTACTGGCTCTGCTAGTAACGATGGGCGATGAGACCACTCTCGTATCCGGGCTGACTGTGGGTCTCCTGATTGGCGTTAGTATCTCCGTTAAGATCGGCATGAACTATTTGTTCGAGAACGCCTCCTTCAAGCTTTACCTCATTACTATCGGCTATCACCTTGTTTCGTATGCAGCTGCCGGCGTCATTATCGGACTTATGCAGCAAGGCTGATTGGAGCAAACATAAGAACCGCGCAGCTCAAGTTACGAGGCTGCGCGATTCTTATGTTTGTGTGAATCTGCCAACGGAACTGCCCCAGCACGGGTTAATTGATCTAATCGACAAGCCGCGAAGCGTTGCCTGCATATATTTTCCTTAGCACTTCTTCCGGCAGGCCTAGACTATTCAGATATTGCTGATGCTCATTTCCGAAGGTGTCCCTTCCATATAAGCACCGATCCTGGAATTCCAGCAGGAACTCTGTCGCGAACTGCGGATTACGTTCCAACGCATTCAAGCCTGATCCTGCCGAGAGGTCGCAATACAGATTGGGATAGCTCCGCATCATGTCAACTATTCTCCCGCCGCGTATAATCTCGCCCTTCGGATAATTCGACAATCGATAGCCTTCATCATCGGCAATATGCGCCCAGAATCCCGGACCGTGACCGAGAAAGGTAGTATCCGGACAAGCACGAATAGCTCGTTCGAACGTATCGATGCCTCCGCCATACCAGTAGTCCGCCCAAGGCTCAGCTTGTCCATTCACCTTGCCAACCCCATAGTTCACCTCGACAATGACAGGCAGCCCTCTCTTGCCGCAGAACCGGAACAGCTTAAGCGCATCCGGGTTGTCATACATCATCCTCAGCATGAATTCACCGCATACCCGAACGCCATACAGCTCAATAGCTGCCTCCAGCCGGTGGATGGATTCCGGCAACCGCGGGTCCGGGGCATAACCAAGCACGAATTTGTCTGGATGCTGACGGTAGAATTCAAGACAAGACGAGAATGGAATCGCTCCATTCCCATCAGGCCAGCAATGTTTGAAGTAGGCAGGATGATACTCATGCCTCGGGGTTTCCAGTGACAATAGCCATAATTGATCGATGTTGTTCTGCTCCATGTCCTGCAGTAGCTTCTCACAATTGAAGCCCAAATAATTGGGGTGATTATGCGCATCAATAATCAAATTGCCTACATCCTCTCTGCTTTCCGCCATGTTCATACCATGAGTATACAACTAAGGGCAGCCTTTCGGCTACCCTTAATGCGGCTTCACACTTGCTGAAGCTTCTGCTTATTCAACTCTCGGAATCGCTCGTTGTGCGACGATACATACGCGACCTTCACCGCTTGCGGGTCCATGTACAGCTTGGCGCTGTTCAGTGCTTTCACTCCGTCGACGAATGTGCCGGCTATCAGCTTCACCTTGCTCGGGTGGGTGATCAGGTCGCCCGCGGCGAATATGCCCGGAATGCTCGTCGCACGCTGGTCATCCACCACAACAAGCCCGTCCCTCATGTCCAGACCCCACTCCAGAATGGGACCAAGATCTCCCTTCATTCCATGATTCACGATAACGGCATCAACCTCCAGCCTCTCCGCGACACCCGTCTCTATATTCAGTACGGTCACGTACTCAATCTGATCCCCGCTGCTGTTCCCGTGCAGGGAAGTTAATTCATGAGGAGTACGGACATCACAGCACTCCTTCATCCGCGCCACGTTCCGCTCGAGCCCGCCAAACAGATCCCGTCGATGTACGACGGTTACCCTCTCGGCGATCGGGATCAGCTCGTTGGCCCAATCCACGGCGGAATCGCCTCCGCCGGATATAAGCACCCGTTTCCCGGCGAACACTTGCAGCTCCTGAACCGTGTAGTAGAGATTCGTCACCTCGTAACGATCAGCTCCCTCGATCTCCAGCTTCCGTGCCACCGGAATTCCATGCCCCATTGCAAGTATAATCGTGCGGGTATGATGCCGCTCCCCGGTCATAGAAGTCAGAAGGAATGTCCCGTCCTCCTGTTTGTCCAACCCCGCAACTCGTTGATTATACACAACGGTTGGCTCAAAGATGAGAGCCTGCTCCGCGAGCTGATCGATAAGCTTCTCACCTGGCATCGGCGGCACTCCCCCGACATCCCAGATCATTTTCTCAGGATACAGAAGGATCTTCCCGCCTAACTGCGGATTGAACTCAATCACCTTCGTCTTCAGATCACGCATGCCGCTATAAAAAGCCGTATACATCCCGGCAGGCCCGCCGCCGATAATCGTTACATCATATAGCTCCAGCTGTTGTGTCATTTATGCCTACCTCCGCCTAGAAGCGCGAGGCTTCTTATGTTTAGGGAATGTAACATTTGACCTGCTCATTATTTTCGGGTAAGTGCGTTTACTACGTCGTTCACCTTCATCTCATCAGCGATAGGACCGAAACTGATCCAATGCTTAGGAGATACATAGTACACACGGTTTTGTGCTACCGCCGGGATGCTTTTCCATACAGCCGACTTCTCAACCTCTGAGAAATCATCCTGGTTCTTCTTAATCGTCTCGGCATTCCCTGTAGAGCCGCCTGTTGTGACGAAGAGATAGTCTGCATTCAGCTCCGGCAATACTTCCTGCGAGATTAAAGCATTTTGTCTGTCTGGTGTTGCCTTCGCAAGCTCCGTTACTTTAGCAATAGGGGTAAGCCCCAGATCTGTATAAATTAATCCCACGTAAGTGGGGAAAGCCGTTTTTTCTGCCAAATAGGTAGGAAAATAAAGCTGCAGGCTCTTCACCTGGGTACGCAGGAAAGCGACGGTTTTGTTCTCGCCAACTGCCTTCGTAATCGTTGCTTTGGCCTGTTTCACCTTCTCATCGTAATCCTTAACTACCTTAACAGCCTCTGTCTCCAAGCCTACGGTCTTCCCGATCTCTACGATTGACGTACGCCAAGCATCCCGGTTGAACACTACCGTTGGCGCGATTTTGCTCATTTGGTCATAAGCGGCCTGTGTGATGGCCTCTGTTGCCAGAATCAGGTCAGGATTTGCCGATAGGATCGCCTCAAAATTAATGTTGTCAGAGGCCCACAATGTCATAGGGATCTTCGCTTCTTTCAAACGATCCTCCAGATAGTAGTTCTCCCCATGCGGAGAGGCCATAACGAGAGGTAATTTCAGCGACAGCAACATATCTTCCAAGTTAAAAGAAACGATACGCTTGGGTGACGCAGGAACTTTGGTCTCTCCATATTTGTGCTTGATGACCCGCGGCTGACTATTGTCTGGTGTCGGGCTGGCTGCTTTAGGTGTCGGACTGCTTGAAGGCACAGCTGCCGGTGAAGAACCCGATGTCTTTTCGCCCCCACAGGCTGCTAGCAACAAGAGCATAATGACTCCTGCCAGGGATAACAAGGTAAACCGTTTTGCTTTCAAAATAAACCCTCCATTTATGATATCGATTCTCATTCTCATTGAATTCTCATCAACAAGTCGTATTGTACCATGGATCTGATTGCTCATACATGGACTATAGTGTTCGAATCTCCTATACACATGTGCTATTGGATTGCCCGCAGAGCAAGCTCACAGCAGCATCGATGACCAGATTATGCGCATAGGGCGAATAATCGAGCCAAGGAGACTCGCTTAGCACGTAAAGCTTATGCCTCTGCACACTCTTAAGTCCTTTCCACATAACCGATTCCTTCAGTCTCGCCCAGCGCTGAGAGGAAGCCGCATCCGCATCAACAATCATGAACAGATGATCACCGGCATATGCAGGCAGATCCTCAGCGTCAATCTCACGGAGCACCTCGATAGCTTCAATATTATAGCCTGGCCGCAGCCCCAGATCGCCATACAGAACTGCGCCGCCATTCCTCCTGCCGTATACAACAATGGTTCCCAGCATGATGTGAACGATAGACACCGTCTCATTTCCGATGGTGCGACGCAGCAATTGAGCGGCATGTTCAGCCTTGTGGTCATAAGCATCCAGCCATAGACGGGCTTCCTTCTCCATGCCCAGCAGCATCGCGATCAGCTTGAAATGAACGCGCCAATCATGCTGCATCCAAGGGATAACTACTGTCGGGGCAATCTTTTTCATTTGTTCAAACCCTACGGATTGAGCATAATCGTCGCACAATATAATTTCCGGTCCGGCTTGCAGAAGCTCGTTCAGATTCTCTTCCCAGAGCTCAGGGGCCATTTCTTTCGAGCGCTTCAGATGATAGGGAATATGTTGAAAAAAGCTTTGACGGTGCCGGTCCCGCTGCCGATCTACAAAAGTGGCATAGGGCATAATATCAAGAGCCAGCAAATGACCCGCATATGGAAAAGAGATCGAAGCAATCTTGTTGCGCTTCTGCCTCTGATAGTCCGAGGGAGTGATGCCCACGGTCTTTTTGAACCTGCGGCTGAAATAAAATTCGTCCGCAAACCCCACCTCATGCGCAATATCGCGCACGCGACTGGTGGATAAAAGCAGCTTCTCCTTGGCTTTGTTCATCCGAACATCGTTCAAATAATCCATCGGGCTTCGGCCCATCCACTTCTTGAACAGGTGGGCGAAATACCATTCACTCATCCCCGCAACTCCGGCTAGCGACACCCTTGTCATTTCTTCTGCGAATCGGCTATGGATGTACTCAGCCGTACGCTCAATCGCGTGCCTGGAATCCGACTCTTCTTCAACCTGATCGAATACCGCGTGCAGCAGCTCGTGCACCAGCAGTTGATGACGAAACGGCCTCCAGTCCGCCGGATGCTGAGCCTGTTCACATAGCAGCCGAGCCAAATGGACGACTTCTTGAAAATTACGGGATTCCAGCTCACCCGAATAAGACATGCTTAATTTGCCCCGTCGAAATAGGGCTTGATCTTCTCCCGTATCCTCCGAGCCGGCAGCGGATGACGGCTTCAGAATATCAAAGCTTAGGCTGTACAAGGCTGCTGGATCACTCTGATCGAAGACCACGCTCGCTAACATTCCGGGGACAAGCACATAGCTTTTGCCGCTTCGCAGCGGACCTTTTTTCCCATCGAGCTCCAGCGTCCCGCTGCCTTGTATAATGATGAGCAGCAAATGGCTGCGCAAAAACTGACGCTCCATCCTCCAATTGCTGTCAGATTGAACCTGCTTCATCTCAAGCGGATATAAAAGTATAGAGTCATCGACGTTCCAGAGCTCCCTATTGTTCATGGCAAGTGATCAACTCCACTAATTGAGAATTATTATCACTACTATTGTACATAATCTGTCCGTTAAGGACAACCCGGAATGTAAAGTTCATGCGCCTCACGCAAGAAACGCTTTGGACGTTTTTTGCTGCAGCCTTTCTGTTATTAAGAAAAACCTCTGGAGTAAATTACTCCAGAGGCCCTTGGTGTTGGATATCAGTTGGATGCTTGGCAGGGCAGGCAGGTGGGCTCCGAGCTTATGCTTACGATGTAGTTTTCTTCGAAAACTTTCGGCGGTTGTCCTTGGGTTCCTTGGATTCTATTTTTTTAGAGGTTGGAACCCAACGACAAAGGCGAACACTTCGTTTCTCCACTCCACCTGCCTGCCCTTTTTGTTCGACTTGGATGAGGGAGTTAGAGGCCTTATGCACCCATTCACCCACCTTACGTTATTAGCTAAGCTGTCTTAACCAATAGAATAAGATAAGTTTGCTATTTCTCGTTTTCCTCCTTTAGGGGCTTGCATTTGTGATCGTTGGTTTGCTATTCGCTAAGCTTGCTTTACTGGCGGGCCCGTTCCCAGGCAAAAACCTCCTCCTGCGTTCAATTAATTGCCAAAAGGCAATTAATTGAACGCAGGACCCCGAATTAGCCGACTTTAACTGCAGAACTGCAACTATTTCCCGCTACATGATCCCCGAATCGACTCTCCTGCCTATTTATAGAGTAAAGGACTGGGTTGCCAGCCCCTCCTCATCAAACCGTGCATGAAGTTTTCCCTCACACGGCTTTCCGACGTTCTTCACCTTAGGCAGT